>JBOHTX010000141.1:0-5575 GCA_050733855.1 Vulcanimicrobiaceae bacterium | reverse complement strand
GGCCTCGAGCGCAACGAGGCCGAAATCTTCTTCTCCAGCGACGATCTCGGCGCGCGCCGTGCCGAGCAGGCGTGCGACGCTTGCATCGTCGAGCGCACCCGCAAACTCCGTCCGCGTTCCGCGCGCGAGCCGTTCGAGCGAGCGGCGCGCCGGACCCTCGCCGGCCACGACCAGCGGCAGGCCGAGCGCCGCACAGGCCGCGATCGCCAGATCGACCCGCTTGTACGGCAGCAAGCGCGCGACTACCACGAACGGTCCGCCGCCGGAACCGACGGGAAAGCGCTCGAGGTCGACCGGCGGATAGACGACCTGCGCTTCTCTTGCGTACCAGCGCGCGATCCGCGCGGCGGCGTTGCGGGATGAAGCGACGAGCGCCGTCGGGCGCTGCGCGGCCGCGCGATCCCAGGCGACCAGCGGCGCGACCAGCGGTCGTGCCAGCCTCCCAAGTCCGAAGCCGCCGACGTAGGCATCGTAGTCGTAGGCGAAGCGGCTGACGGTATGCAGGTACGAGACGTGAACGGCGTCGGACCGGAAGCGAATTCCCTTCGCCCAAGCGGTCGTCGAGCTGATGACCAGATCGAAGGCCCGCAAATCGAACGCTTCGAAGGCGCGCGGATAGAGCGGCGCGAGCAGCCGGAACGCCCGGTGCGCGCCCGGGATCCGGTCGAGCGGCGAGACGTGCACGCGCGCCGGCGGAAACAGATCGCCGAGCCGCGCGCGATCGTAGAGCGCCGTGTAGATCGGAGCCTCGGGGAAGAGGGCCGCGAGCTGGGCGAACACGCGCTCGGCGCCACCGCGCTGATTGAGATAGTCGTGGACGAACGCGACGCGCGGGTTCGCGGGCAGCGCTACGGCCCGGCGCCCTCGTTTCGCGGCAGCACGAGCGCCACGATGAAACGCTGGAGATACGTCTTGGCCAAGCGTTGCACGTCGGCGCCACTTGCGGCTTGCAACGAATCGAGCGCGGCGTTGATCGGATCGTCGCCGAGCCCTTGCGCGGCGAGCGAGCCCAGCTGATACGAACGATCGGAGAGATCGAGCGACTCGTCGACGAAGCGCCCTTGCGCGATCGCCTTGAAGTGCGCGAGCGTGGCGGCCGTCAGCGGTTTCTTCGAGAGCGTCTTGGTGGCGAGCAGCAGCTCGCGCAGCGCGAGCGTCGGATCGGTCTCGCTGCCGTTGACGTAGACGACCAGGCTGGCCGGGCTCGAGCCGTAGAGGTAGAACGCGCCGACCGACTTTTCGAGGAATCCGAGCGTCGTCGCCGACTGGCGCTCGAACGCGTCGGCCAGAACGGCCTGCAAGATCAGCATCGCACCGAAATCGCGAGCGCTTGGCGACGGTGCCGCGAAACCGACCACGATCCACGGTGCGCCGACCGCGCGCCGCGCGACGATTCGCAGCGGATTTTCGGTCAGCGGCTTGGCGCGCGAAAGGACCGGCGCCGGCGGCGTATTCGGCAGCCCGTCGGCGAGCGCGCTCAGCGCCCGCGCAAGGTCCGGAGCGAAGGCACCGGCCGCGCTCGCCGAGACCGCTTGCCGCACGTAGTTGGCGTGGTAAAAGGCCGCCAGCCGGCTCGGGCCGAGCGTGGCGAGCGAAGCCGAGGTACCCAGCGCCGGCAAGCCCGTGCCGTTCGCGTAATACGCCTGGCGGATCATCTGAATCCCGACGCTGAGCGCGCTGTCTTCGACGTTCGCGATCCTGCCGTCGAGTTCGGTGCGCGCCGCAGCGATCGTCGCCGGAGAGAAATCGGGCGCAGCGAGAGCCCGCGCGAACAGCGAGACGAGATCCGGGAGCCGGCCCGGCAGCGCCTCGAGGTAGTAGTGGACGTACCCGCCGTCGACGTCGTAATCGAGGCTCCCGCCTTGCGCGGCGATCGCCTCGCGTAGCGGAAGCGGCGGCCCCTTGCGATCGCTCGGATCGGGAACGGGCGTACGGGCGATGCACTCCGCAACGAGGGCCGCGATACCGCTGGTCGCGTAGCTCTCGCGATCGAGGCCCGCAGCTACGAAGACCTGCACGCCGGCGAGCGGCGCTCCGAGGTCGCGTTCGCCGACCAGGCGCGTCGTTCCAAGTTCGCTCGCGACGGCGGTGGGGAAGCGCGGCGGCGACGGCGGCGCCGGTGCGGCCGCGCACAAGCCGACGATCGCGGCAGCTCCCGCCGCAGCGAACGCGATCCGCCCGAAGGCGATCACGTCGACGATCCTTTGCCGAGGTCCGGTCCGAGCGTCACGACCGCCGGCGGCTTTCCGAGATACGTCCGCGCGACTTGCGCGACGAAGTCGGGAGTAAGCGCGTCGGCCGCCTGGAAATACGCGCCGCGCGAGCCGCCGACTCCCGGCGCATACGCCGGATTGCCCTCGATGCTATACCAGCCGAAATTGTCCGCGATCTCGCTCGGCGTCTGCAGATCGTGGAGCAGGTGGTATTTGAATTCGGCGAGCGCCGCGGCGAAGGTGCGCCGCTCGAGCGGCTTCTGAATATCGGCGATCGCGCTTGCCACGATCGGCTCGATCGGCGCGAGCGATTTGGCGGAATAGCCGACGAACAGCACGCCCGGGTCGTGCAGCGTGATGAACTGCCCGCCGACGAAGGCCTGCGGATCGACTTTGGCGACCGCTTTGGGAATCACGCCGCTGCCGCTGCGGAAGAGGTAGTCGGCGATGAAATCCATTGCGGTCGCGGCCTTCTCGTCGCCGATCGGCGGCCCGATCCAACCCCGTCCGCCGCCGGGCTCGACGAAGGCAAGGCTCACCGGCGCCAGCGTCGTCGCCGGCAGGGGAGTCGCCGCTGCTTCGGGTGCGGGATCGTCCGACGGGCGACCCGCGACGGCCGCAGCGACGATCGATGGATCGACGGCGCCGACGATCACGAGCGTCGCGTTCTGGGAGCGGAAGGCGCGGGTCGCAAAGGCCCGCACCGTCTCAAACGAAATCTCCGCGACGCCGCTTGGCGGACCCATCACCGGATAGTGCTGCGGTCCCGCGCTGAAGAGTTCGGAGAAGATTGCGTTACGAATCGCGGCCTCGGGGTCGAAACTCGAGAAGAGCGCTTCCTGGGCGACGTCTTGTTGCGCCTCGCGGTAGCCGTCGTCGGCGACCACCGGCGCGAAGTAAGCCGTCGTCATCGCGCGTACGATCGCAGAAGCGCTCGCCGCCGGCACGAGCGCCGAAATTTCGATCGAATCGTTGTAGGCGTCGATCACGAGCCGGCCGCCCGCATCGGCGATCTGGCTACCGAGCGGCTTTCCGACGAGCGGCTGCGAGGCGGCGACCACTTCGGCGGCGAGGCGCGAGAGCGACGGCGTCGGCTTGCTCCCGAAGCCGGTTGCGGGCGCGCGATACCATAACTCGACCGCGGCGACCGGCGCGCCCGCAAGCGGGCTTACGACGTACGTGCCGCCGGTAGGCAGGCGTCCGACCGAGACGCCGGGGCCGAGATTGGGAAGCATTGCCTGCGCGGCGGGAGCGGCGGCCCCCGCAGGCGAGCCCAGCAACACCGCAGCGAGCACGGCGGCGGTGCCGAAGCGAGGTGCGATCATCGAGAATCCCTTCAGGCCGGCTCCGGCGTGATCGAGGGTGGCAAACGCTTCGGCTTCTCGGGGCGCGCCTCGGGCGCTTCGGGGGCGGCCGCCCGCGGCGTCGCGGGCGGCTCTTCGGTCTTGCGCGGGTAGGGCAGATCGTTGAGGATCGCCACGACCTCGTCGGTATCGACGGTCTCGTGTTCGAGCAGCGAGGCGACCATGCGCTCGACCTTGGCCCAATTCTCGGTCAAAATCCGGCGCGCATCCTCGTAGCTGGTCTCGATGATCTTGCGGACTTCGCCGTCGATCTTGCCGGCGATCTCTTCGGAGTAGTTGCGGTCTTCGCCGAAATCGCGACCGAGAAAGACTTGGTGGTTCCCGCGACCGTACTGGATCGGTCCGAGTGCGTCGGACATGCCGTATTGGGTGACCATCCGGCGCGCGAGTTCGGTCGCCTTCTCGAAATCGTTCGATGCGCCGGTCGTCACGTCGCCGAACTTGATCTCCTCGGAGAGCCGCCCGGCGAGCGCCATCGTGATCTGCGCCAGCAGCTCGTTCTTGGTACGCGAATGGCGGTCGGCATCGGGCAACGACCAGGTGATCCCGAGCGCCATCCCGCGCGGGATGATCGAGACCTTGTGAACCGGATCGGCGTTGGGCAAAAGCCCGCCCACGATCGCGTGGCCCGACTCGTGATAGGCGGTATTTTCCTTTTCCTTTTGCGACATCACGAGCGACTTGCGCTCTGGCCCGGCGACCACCCGATCGATCGCCTCCTCGCAATCGGTCATCTCGATCAGCGAGCGGTTCCGGCGAGCGGCGAGCAGGGCCGCTTCGTTGAGCAAGTTCTCGAGGTCGGCTCCGCTGAAGCCAGGGGTGCGTTTGGCGAGCGTTTCGAGCGAGACTTCCTTGGAAAGCGGCTTGTTGCGGGCGTGGACCGCCAGGATCGCTTGGCGGCCCTTGATGTCGGCGCGGTCGACGATGATCTGACGGTCGAAACGGCCCGGCCGCAAGAGTGCGGGATCGAGCACGTCGGGGCGATTGGTGGCGGCGATCAGGATTACGCCCGTATTCTGATCGAAACCGTCCATCTCGACCAGCAACTGGTTGAGCGTCTGCTCGCGCTCGTCGTGTCCACCGCCGAGGCCCGCGCCGCGCATCCGCCCGACCGCATCGATCTCGTCGATGAAGACGATGCAGGGCGCGCTCTTCTTGGCCTGCTCGAACAGGTCGCGGACCCGCGAAGCGCCAACGCCCACGAACATCTCGACGAAATCGGAACCGGAGATCGAGAAGAACGGGACGCCGGCCTCGCCCGCGATCGCGCGCGCCAGTAGCGTCTTGCCGGAACCCGGCGGCCCGAGCAGCAGAACGCCCTTGGGAATGCGCGCCCCGAGCGCCTGGAATTTTTTCGGATATTTCAGGAACTCGACGACCTCGCCAAGCTCTTCCTTGGCCTCCTCGATCCCGGCCACGTCGTTGAAGGTCACCTTGGGCCGGTTCTCCGAGAGCAGCTTGGCGCGCGAACGTCCGAAGGAGAGCGCCTGGCTGCCGCCGCTCTGCGCCTGGCGCAAGATGAAGATCAGGAAGAGGGCGAGCACCGCGATCGGCAAGATCGAGATCAGGCTCGAGAGGATCGAGAAGTTCTGGGCGCTCTCGACGTCGATTTGGACGCCGTGCTTGCGCATATCGGCGTACAGCGCCGGCGAATCGACGATCGTCGTCGTAAAGTGGACGTCGCTATTGGCGATCGCGGCATCGGGGTGCTTGAGTTCGCCCGTGACGTCGGTCCCCGAGATCGTGACCTTGGCGACGTTCCCGTGATCGACTTCATTGTAGAACTGCGTATACGACAGCTTGCCGGCTTGCGGCTGGCTGATAAAGACGCGATCGACCAAGAAGATGATCGCGATGAAGATGAAGACGACGACGACGACCGACCTGGCGTACTTACCCAACGTGGTCCCTCTTCTGAGAACGGGGCGGCGTGCCCCCCGTTCCCCCCCGGGCCGCCACTCGGCGCTTTGTTGAACAACGGGGCGGCGTGCCCCCCGT
>JBOHTX010000140.1:0-5626 GCA_050733855.1 Vulcanimicrobiaceae bacterium | reverse complement strand
GGCTTTGGCACGCCCCGCCGGTGCAGCCTTTGCAGGTGCGGGCTTGGCCTTCGCGCCGCCGAGCACGCTGCGAACCAGCTCGGCGATCGGATCGTCGACGACGCTGAGCTGATTCTTGGCCTCGAGGCCGAGCCGTTCGAAAAGGCCGAGCATCTCCTTCGAGGAGATGCCCAGTTCTTTCGCAAGCTCGAAGATCCGTACTTTCCCTGCCATATCGCCCTTCACCAAACCCGCCCGCAGGCCCAAGCGCTGCGGCCTATCATACACGCCCGCCGCCGGAGCGGCCAGGGTCCGTCCCCGGCACGACCGCGCTTCCGAGCCCGGGATAGCGCCGATTCTTCGCCGCGGCTTGGGCGCAGCGCTGCGAGCACAGGTACGCCCCCCGGCCCGGCGCGCGCACCGTCGCCTGGTCGCGTTCCCAGCGACCCCCGCGCCGCACGTAACGCAACAATTCGGCCTGCGGCCGCCGCGCCCGGCAGCCGACGCAGGTGCGGAGCGGAAGGTGCATCGCTATTCGCCGGAACCCTCCTCGCTCACGGCCGCACCGCCCTCGAGCATCTGGCGCCGAAACTCTTCGAGTTTGCGAATCAGCTCGGGATCGATCTCGGGGCGTTCCGCTTCGCCCGGGTTCTCCTCCGGCTGCGGTTCGACCAGCGCCTGGCGCGCCTCGCGCTCGGCGAGATAGCGCGCGCGCGACGGCTCGGCTTCGCTCTCGCTCGTGATATCCAAGCGCCAACCGCTCAGGCGCGCCGCCAGCCGGACGTTTTGGCCCTCGCGGCCGATCGCTAGCGACAGTTGGTAATCGGGCACGATAACGAGACCGACACCCTCGTCTTCGAAGAGTTCGACCGCGAGCACTTTGGCCGGCGCAAGCGCGTTGCTGATGAAGGTTACGGTATCGGGCGACCAGCGGATGATATCGATCTTTTCGCCGCGTAGCTCGTCCGAGACCGCGGCTATGCGGCTCGACTTCGGCCCCAGGCACGCTCCGATCGCGTCGACGTCGGCGCGATGCGAATGGACGGCGACCTTGGAGCGGCTCCCTGGTTCGCGCGCGATCGCCATGATCTCGACGATCTCGTGCGCGATCTCCGGAACCTCGCGCTCGAGCAAGCGCTGCACGAGCCCTTCGGCGGCGCGGGACAGCACGATTTGCGGCCCGCGGCTGGTCTTACGTACGTCGAGCACGAAGGCCAGAATGCGGTCGTTGATACGGAAGTTTTCGCGCGGCACTTGTTCGGAGAGCGGCAGCAGCGCCTCCGTTTTCCCGAGATCGACGAACATGCTGCGCTGCTCGTAGCGTTGCACCGTTCCGATCACGAGATCGTGGAGTTTGCGGCTGTACTCGTTGTAGATCGTGTCGCGCTCGGCCTCGCGGATGCGCTGCACGATCACTTGCTTGGCGGTTTGGGCGGCGATCCGGCCGAACTCTTTGGGGGTCACCTCTTCATCGAGGTAGTCGCCCGGCTCGTACTTGGGGCCGGCCTGCGCGCGCGCAACCTCGAGCCGCAGATCGGCCGGCTCGTTGACGACCACGCGGCGGTGGAAGACGCGGTACTCGCCGGTATCGCGATCCATCTCGACGATGACGTTGGCATCGGGGCCGTAGTTCCGCTTGTAGGCGGAGACGAGCGCCGCTTCGAGTGCTTCGAGCAGCATCTCGAAGGGGATCGCCCGATCGAGTTGCAGCAGGCGCAGCGATTCGCGCAGGTTCGGCTCGTCGGCCGCCGGCTTCGGTACCCGTTTCCGTGCGCTGCCCTTGGCAGCCGTCATCGTCTTGGTCGGCATCGCTGCTCCCGTCGTTTGAGTTTGTCGCGCCGCAGATCCGCGCGGGGGTCGAATTCGAGGTTGGCGGAGGCGATCGCAGCGAGTGGGATCGCACGCTCGCCGGCCTCCGTAGCCAGGATCGCCGCGAGCCCGCGGACCTCGACCAGCCTCCCCCGGTGGGTTCGCTGCCCAGCGAGCGCGATACTCGTCCGAATGCGGACCGCCGAGCCTCGGAAGCGCTCGTAATCGGCCGGCCGCAGCAGGGGCCGTTCGAGCCCCGCCGATTCGACCTCGAGCGAGTACGGTATGCCGAGCGGATCGAGGACCGGTTCTAGACGGGCCGCGAGCCGCTCGCACAACGCGATTCCGACGCCGCCCGAACGGTCGATCGTGAGACCCAGTTGCGTCGATCCCCGCGCGCGCCGGACGCGCACGCGCACGATCTCGACGCCTGCGAACTCCGCCTCGCGGACGAGTTCCCGGGCCGCTTGCTCGAACGATGCGGTCAGATCCATCCCCTTTCTGTTTGAAAACGGGGCGGCGTGCCCCCGTTCACCCCCGGGCCGCCACTCGGCGGCCCATCGGCGTCGTTCGCCGGCGCGAGCACGAGGGCGTGCGGTTCGTCGCCCCGCTCCTCGCTTGAAAGCCGCACGAGGGCGTGCGGTTCGTCGCCCCGCTCCTCGCTTGAAAGCCGCACGAGGGCGTGCGGTTCGTCGCCCCGCTCCTCGCTACAGCAACGAAGCGCGGGCACTGCCCACGCTCCTCTGTATCTACCGGAAGGATTGTACCACGGCCGGCGCCTGCGGCGCAAGGCAAGTTCCGCGCCGAATCACAGGGAAGCTCCGCCGGGCGAGGCAATCGCGCGCAGATGGCGCTCGCGCCGCGCAAACGAACGAAGATCGTCGCAACGATCGGACCCGCCTCGCGCGATCCGGACCGCCTACGCGCCATGATCCTCGCCGGCATGAACGTTGCGCGTTTGAATTTCTCGCACGGAACCCACGAGGAACACGGGCGGACGATCCGCACCATTCGAGCGCTCGCGCGCGAGTTGGACGCACCGGTCGCGATCCTGCAAGACCTACCCGGCCCGAAGGTGCGGACCGGCGAGTTTGCGGATGGGACAGCGAGCGTCCTGCTCGTTGCCGACGCGAACTTCACGCTCGTCACCACGCAGCGCGCGGGCGACGCCGGCTGCGTCAGCGTCAACTACGCCGGGCTCCCGGGCGACGTCGAGGTCGGCAAGCGGCTGTACCTGGCCGACGGCGCGATCGCGCTGCGCATCGTTGCGCTTGCGCCCGAGCGGATCGACACGCGGGTCGAAGTCGGCGGCGCGTTGCGCGCGCAGCAAGGGATCAACTATCCCGACGGGACGCTCTCGGTCGAAGCGGTCACCGATCGCGACCTGGAACATTTGAGGTTTGGGCTCGCGTCCGGGATCGATTGGGTCGCGGTTTCGTTCGTCAAGAAGCCCGAGGACGTGCTGCGCGTGCGTCGCACGATCGCCGAGCACATGCAGAATGTTCCGGTGATCGCGAAGATCGAAAAACACGAAGCGCTCGATGCGATCGATGCGATCGTCGAGGCGGCCGACGCGATCATGGTCGCGCGCGGAGACCTCGGGATCGAGATTCCGCTCGAACGCGTGCCGTTGGTTCAGAAGGACCTCATCGCGCGTGCCAATCGCCGTTCCAAACCCGTGATCACGGCGACCCAGATGCTCGAATCGATGATCTCATCGCCCAGGCCGACGCGCGCCGAAGCGACCGACGTCGCCAACGCCATCATCGACGGCAGCGATGCGGTCATGCTCTCGGGCGAGACCGCGCGCGGCGACTATCCGGTCGAAGCCGTGCGCACGATGGCGACGCTCGCCGAGGCGGTCGAGACGCAGTATCCGCACTTCGAGTTGCGCATCCGGCGGCTCGAACACGCGGCCCGCACGGTCGAAACGACGATTGCTGAGGGCGCCGCCCGGATCGCCGAGGAACTGGGCCTGCGCACGATCGTGACCGGCACGACGACCGGCAACACCGCGCGCCACATCTCGTCGTTTCGGCCCCAGAGCCGCATCGTCGCGCTGACTCCGATTCCCGAGGTCGCACGCCGTCTCGCGCTTGTGTGGGGCGTCGAGGCGTTGGTCGTCGAGGATTACAAATACTTCGAGACGCTCATCGACATCGCCGAGGCGCGCCTGCTCCGCGCCGGCATCGCAACCAGCGGCGAAACGGTCGCCATCACTTCCGGGATGCCCGTCGGCGCCGGCGGCACCAATGTGATCAAGCTGCACCGGCTACCCTAGCCCGCGAGGCGAACGCGCCGCGAGCGAGCCGAGCACGCTGCGCACGCGCCGCGCCACCTTCCGCCGATCGCTCGCAGGCAGCGTGCCGATACGTTCGGCTTGACGCGCTTCGATCGTCGCGATCTTTGCGCAGCGCACGACGGAGGGGGCGGGCAGTCCACTTTTCTGGAGGCTGGAAACGGCCACGTCGTCACCCCAGCGGAGATTCTCCGCGCTCGTGATCATCAATACCCAAAGGAGACCGTGCGACGATTCCAAACTGCCCGCTGCGATCACGAGCGCCGGGCGACCTTGGCGGACCGGGCGATCGGTGTACGGGAAAGGCACCTTGACCACGTCCCATCGCTCAAAGCCGGGCATAGGCGCGTCGGTCGTTGTTCGACGCCCATTCGTCGAACGCGGCGAACGGATCGTCGGCAACCTCGGGCAGCGATTTCGTTAGGATCGCCCGCTCGCCGTCGATCGTGTAGACGAGTTCATCGCCTTGGTGAAGGCGAAGCGCCGCGCGCACCGGCAGCGGAATCGTCGTCTGCGCCTTGCTCGTCAACTTGCTTCGGATCATGGGTAAGGATTCTCCTTACCGGTACGCGGACCTTCCGCGAACCCTTGCGGGCGACGGCGGCGCGAACCAGCGCTTCGGCGTGGTCGAGCGCGACCGGCGCGTTGCTGCCTGAGAGCATGCGGGCGATCTCGCTGAGTCGCGCGTCGCGGTCGTCGAGGGCGACCACTTCGATCGTCGTTGCAGCGCGCGCGACGTGTTTGCGCAGCGCGTAGTGGCGGTCGGCGAGCACGGCGATCTGCGCGAGGTGGGTCACGCAGAGAACCTGTGCATCGCGCGCAAGACGCCCAAGCCGCTCGCCCACCGCGAGCGCGGTCGCGCCGCCGATCCCGGCATCGATCTCATCGAACGTCAGCGTCGTCGGCTCGCGCACCTCGGCGAGCGCGACGACGAGCGCGAGCAGGACGCGCGAAAGCTCGCCGCCGGAGGCCGCGCGCGCCAGCGGACGCGGTGGTTCGCCGGGATTGGGAG
This sequence comes from Vulcanimicrobiaceae bacterium, assembly GCA_050733855.1. Classification (GTDB taxonomy): domain Bacteria; phylum Vulcanimicrobiota; class Vulcanimicrobiia; order Vulcanimicrobiales; family Vulcanimicrobiaceae; genus JBOHTX01. The sequence continues at coordinate 527 of JBOHTX010000140.1, read as the reverse complement.
CGAGCAGGAAGTTCGCGCGCTCGCTCCCGCCGGGACCGGCCGTCTCGAGCGGCTCAAAGGCGACGACGAAGCGTGCGGCCGGGAGCGCGAGCTGCGCGAGTTCCTCTTCGAGCGCGCTTTCAAGACGGCGGGCCGCGCTCTCGCGCAACCTCCGCAGCCGCGATGCGGCGTTCGCGAGTGCCGCACGCTCTTCCGCGAGGGCTCGCGCGAGCGCCCGCTCGCGGCCTTGGTCGTCGCCCTCTTCGGCGAGCATTGCCGCAGCGCGCTCGCGCTCGGCAAGGACGGCCGCAAGCGTACCGCCGTAGCGTCGCTTGAGCCGCTCGAGCGCATCGAGTCGGGCCTCGAGCGCATCCAGTTCCGCCGGGTCCCCGTCGATCGATTCGAGCTCGCGAGCCAACGCTTGCGCCGCTTCGCCGAGTTCACTCTGCTGCGCGGCGAGTTGCCGTGCGAGGCCCGCGAGCGGGCCGCCGAGATGCGCGACCGCGGCAAGTGCCGTCTGCGCGGCGCCGAGCGCCGGGATCGCGGCG
>JBOHTX010000139.1:0-5632 GCA_050733855.1 Vulcanimicrobiaceae bacterium | reverse complement strand
GCTTTCCCACCCCCGGCCCGCGAACCTCGGGTGCCTACGAGAAGATCGAACGGAAGGTCGGCGACTTCGCGACGGCCGCCGCCGGCGTCCAGGTGACGCTCGCCGCCGACGGCACGATCGCCGATGCCTCGATCGCGATCGGAGCGGCGGGGCCAACGGCAACCCGCGTGCTCGAAGCGGAGCGGCTCTTGCGCGGCCAGCGGCCCGGCGGCGAGTCGATCCGCGCGGCGGCCGCGGAAGCGGCGAAACTCGCCGATCCGTCGCCCGATCTGCGCGGCTCCGTCGACTACAAGAAGCGCATGGCCGGCGTGCTCGTCGGCCGGGCGCTGACCAGAACCTTCGAGCGTCTGGGCGCGGGAGGTGCCGCATGAAGATCTCGGTCACCGTCAACGGGACGCCCTACGAGCGCGAGGTCGAACCGCGCCGGCTGCTCGCGTACTTCTTGCGCGAAGATCTGGGACTGACCGGCACGCACGTCGGCTGCGATTCCTCGAGCTGCGGCTGCTGCGTGGTGGCGCTCGACGGCGAGCGGGCGGTCAAGTCGTGCACGATGTTCGCGGTCCAAGCCGACGGCCACGCGATCACGACGGTCGAGGGTCTCGCGCAAGGCGGCAAACTGCATCCGCTCCAGGAAGCGTTTCGCGACCAGCACGGGCTGCAGTGCGGCTTCTGCACCCCGGGCATGCTGATGAGTTCGTACATCTTGCTGAAGAACGAGCCCCACCCCGACGAGCACACGATCCGCGAGCAGCTGGCGGGGAATCTGTGCCGCTGCACCGGGTATCAAAATATCGTCAAAGCGGTGCAGCAAGCGGCCGAGGTCCTCTCGGCTGAACCGGTCGCTTCCTAGCGTACAAGCGGAGGAACCACAGCATGAGCGTCACCGAAAACCACGCCCCCGCCAAACACGCGCTGGGAGTCCCGATGAAGCGCAAGGAGGATTTGCGCTTCATCCAAGGCCGCGGCCGCTATATCGACGACATCGTGCTGCCGAACATGCTCTACCTGGCGATCGTACACAGCACCTATCCGCACGCCCGCATCACGAACATCGATTCGAGCAAGGCGCTGGCTCAGCCGGGCGTCAAGGCCGTGATCACCGGCAAAGACCTGGTGGCCGCGGGCCTCGGCTGGATACCGACCTTCCACGGTCAAGATAAGCAGATGGTGCTGGCCGTCGATAAGGTCCTGTACCAATATCAGGAGGTCGCGGGCGTGGTCGCGACCTCACGCGAGGCCGCCGAAGACGGCGCGGAGCTGGTCGAAGTCGCGTACGAACCGCTGCCGCCGGTCGTCGATCCGTTCGTCGCGATGAAGGACGAGACGATCCTGCGCGACGATCGTGAGCAGAAGACCAACCACATCTACCACTGGGAGGTCGGCGATCAAGCGAAGGTCGACGCGGCGCTCGCGAAGTCGGAGGTCTCGATCAAGAAGCGGATGTGGTTCCAGCGCTGCCATCCGGTCCCGCTCGAGCCCTGCGGCGCGATCGCCGACATGAATCCTGGGACCGGGCGCCTGACCTACTACCTGACCTCGCAAGCCCCGCACGCGCACCGCACGGTCGTCTCGCTCGTCACCGGGATCCCCGAAGACAAAATCCACGTGATCTCACCGGATCTCGGCGGCGGCTTCGGCAACAAGGTGCCGGTGTACGCGGGCTATGTCGTGGCCGCGGTCGCCTCGATCACGCTGGGCGTCCCGGTCAAGTTCATCGAGACGCGCACCGAGAACCTGACCTGCACGGGTTTTGCGCGCGACTACCACATGGATGTCGAACTCGGCGCCGGCAAAGACGGCAAGCTGTGCGCGCTCAAGGTGACGACGGTCGCCGACCACGGCGCCTTCGACGCGCCGGCCGATCCGACCAAGTATCCGGCCGGTCTCTTCGGGATCGTGACCGGCTCCTACGATTTCCCGACCGCCTTCACCCAACTCGACGCGTATTACACGAACAAGGCGCCCGGCGGGGTCGCCTACCGCTGCTCGTTCCGGGTCACCGAGGCTTCGTTTGCGATCGAACGCGGGATGGACGTGCTCGCGCAGGCGCTCGGGATGGACCCGGCCGAGCTGCGCCGCAAGAACTTCGTCCGGAAAGAGCAGTTCCCGTACGCGTCGCCGCTCGGTTTCGTCTACGACAGCGGCGATTACCACCTGACGTTCCAGAAGGCGCTCGATGCGATCGGCTACGATGCGCTGCGCAAGGAGCAGGCCGAGAAGCGCGCCCGCGGCGAGCTGATGGGGATCGGCATCTCGACCTTCACCGAAGTCGTCGGCGCGGGCCCGAGCAAACTGTTCGACATCATGGGCATCAAGATGTTCGACAGTGCCGAGGTCCGCATCCATCCAACCGGTTCGGGCATCGTGCGCGCCGGAACGAAATCGCAAGGCCAAGGCCACGAGACGACTTGGGCGCAGATCGTCGCCGAAGAACTCGGGCTCGATCCCGCGGACCTCATGGTCGAGGAAGGCGATACGGACACCGCACCCTACGGCCTCGGCACCTACGCCAGCCGCAGCACGCCGGTCGCAGGCGCCGCCCTCGCGCTGTGCGCGCGCAAGATTCGCGAAAAAGCCAAGAAGATCGCGGCCCACGTGCTCGAGGCCTCCGAAGACGACCTCGACTGGAAGGACTACAAGTTCCAGGTGCGGGGCATCCCCGACAAGTCGGTCACGATGAAAGAGATCGCCTTCGCGGCCTACACCAACCCCGGCCCCAACGAGCCCGGCCTCGAAGCGAGCCTCTACTACGATCCGCCCAACATGACGTTCCCCTACGGTGCCTACATCGCGGTCGTCGACATCGATAAGGAGACGGGCGAAGTCAAGGTGCGAAAGTTCCTCGCGATCGACGATTGCGGCACGATCATCAACCCGATGATCGTCGAAGGACAAATCCACGGCGGCCTGACCGAAGGGTTTGCGATCGCCTTCATGCAGGAAATCCAGTACGACGCCGACGGCAACAACCTCAACACCAACTTCACCGATTACCTGGTGCCGACGTCGCTCGAAACCCCGCACTGGGACACGGACAAGACGATCACCCCGAGCCCGCACCATCCGATCGGCGCCAAAGGTGTCGGCGAGAGCCCCAACGTCGGCTCGCCCGCGGCTTTCGTCAACGCCACGATCGACGCGCTTGCGCCCTACGGGATCACGCACATCGACATGCCGCTGACGCGCGAGAAAGTCTGGCGCGCGATCCACCAGGGCGCGGGCGCGTGAACCGCACCTACTCGGGGAGGGAGCAGATTCCGCTCCCTAAGGAGCGGGTCTGGGCCTTCATCACCGATCCGCACAACATCGCGGCTTGCCTCCCCGACGTGGTCGAGACCACGTATAGCGGCGACCGCAACTTCGTCTCGACGGTGCGGGTCGCGGTCGGCCCCGTGCGTGGCACCTTCAAGTTCAACGTCACGCTCGAGCCCCACGACGACCGGCGCACGATGGGCCTCACGATCAACGGCGGCGGCTTCGGCAGCGCCGTCGACCTGACGGCCGGCGCCGAGGTCGCGGGGACCGGCGAGGCGACCACCCTCGATTGGAAAGGCGACGCGGTCATGCGCGGGCCGATCGCGACGGTTGGCGGGCGCGTCCTCGATCAGCAGGCGAACCGGGTGATCTCGAGGACCTTCGCCAACATCAAGACCAAGATGATGCAAACGGCGGGCGCATCGTAAGGCGATGGACTTCCGGCGGCTCGGCGAACTCGAAGAGCGGCGAGTTGCCTTTGCGGTTGCGACCGTGGTGGGCCGCTGCGCGCCGACCAGCGCGCACCTCGGCGATCGCGCGGTCGTTTTCCCCGACGGCCGCTTCGAGGGCTTCGTCGGCGGAGCGTGCGCGCACGAACTCGTGCGCCGCAGCGCCCTGCACGCGCTCGAAGCGCGCAAGGCGGTGCTGCTGCAGATCCGGCCCGACGCAAGCGACGCCGGCCGCTGGAGCGACCCGCACACCTACGCCGTCCGGATGAGCTGTGCCTCGGAGGGCTCGGTCGACGTCTACATCGAGCCGCACTTGCCCGCGCGCCGCCTGCTCGTCGTCGGTCGCTCGCCGGTCGCGCGCGCGCTCGCGCGCCTCGGGCGCGCCGCCGAATACGAAGTCATCGCGGTCGCACTCGCAAGCGAAGTTGAGGAGCGGGGCGACGAACCGCACGCCCCGGCAGCGCAGTTCGCGCTCGACGACTTGCCGGGATTTCTCGCCGCGCTCGAGCCGCTGGACCGAGAACAGACTTTCGCGGTGGTCGCGACGCTTGGGCACTACGACGAAGACGCGCTCGAACCGTTCGTGCGCGCGAGCCTGCCGTACGTCGGACTGCTCGCCGGCGCCAAACGCGCGGCCGGGGTGAAAGCCGCGCTCGCAGCGCGCGGCTTCGAAAGCGCGGAACTCGACGCGATCCACGCACCGGTCGGCCTCGATCTCGGCGCCGTCGAACCGGCCGACGTCGCGCTCTCGATTCTGGCCGAGATCGTCGCCGTGCGCCGCGCGCTCGCACGCAACGCGCCGCCGCCCACGGACGCGTCGCGCGACCCCGTCTGCGGGATGTCGGTAAAGACCTCCGGCGCGCGCTACACCGCGCAGCACGACGGCACGACGGTCTTCTTCTGTTGCGCCGGCTGTCGCGAAGCGTTCATCGCCGAACCGAGCCGCTATGCGGTCGGCCTTTCGTGACCGCGGAACAGATTGCGGAGCGCTTCGCGCAGCGCGGCTACGTCGCAAGCGACGAACTCGCCACCGCCCTCGAGCTGACGCTCGCGCTCGAGAAGCCACTGCTGATCGAGGGCCATGCCGGCGTCGGCAAGACCGAGTGCGCCAAGGTGCTCGCCGCGCTGCTCGAAACGCGGCTGATTCGCCTGCAGTGCTACGAAGGTCTGGATATCGCGGCCGCCGTGTACGAGTGGAACTACCCCAAACAACTCCTGCACATTCGCTTGACCGAGGGCGCCGGCGAATCGCTCGAGCGGCGCGAGGCGGAGATTTTCAGCGAACCGTTTTTGCTCAAGCGGCCGCTGCTGGCAGCGATCCTGCAAACGCAGCGGCCCGTCTTGCTGATCGACGAAGTCGACCGCGCCGACGAAGCCTTCGAAGCGTTTCTGCTCGAGTTGCTCGGCGAATTTCAGGTGACGATCCCCGAGATCGGGACGATTTCGGCGAGCGAGCGCCCGGTCGTCATCCTCACCTCGAATCGCACCCGCGAACTTTCCGACGCCCTGCGCAGGCGCTGCCTGTATCTGTGGGTCGATTTCCCAAGCGCGGAGCAGGAGCTGGCGATTCTCCGCGCACGCCTGCCCGAGATCGACCTTCGCCTCGCGCAGCAGATCGTCGACTTCTTGCAGGCGCTGCGCGAGCGCCCGCTCGAGAAGCTGCCGGGGGTCGCCGAAAGCCTCGACTGGGCGGCGGCGCTGATGCGCCTGCACCCCGAGGTCCTCGATGCCGCCACCATCGATCGCACGCTCGGCTGCATCCTCAAAGCGCGCTCGGATATCGAGTACGTGCGCCGGCAGCGCGCCGCCGACGCGGCCGCACGCCGCGCGGCCGAGACGCAGGTCGAACCCGATTATGGCATCGGCTCGGTGCGCCTCGGCGGTCGATGACCCAGACGCTGCGCGCCTTCACGACGGCGCTGCGCGAG
>JBOHTX010000138.1:0-5683 GCA_050733855.1 Vulcanimicrobiaceae bacterium | reverse complement strand
CGCCGAGGCAGACCGGCCGCGCCAGCTTCGCGAGCGACCAGATCGCCGCGACCCCGATCGCGCCCGCCCCGACGAAGCGCACCTCGTGCGCCCAGGTTCCCAGTGCATCGGCGGCGACGCCGCCCGGCAGCGGATGGAGCGCGGAAAGCAGCGGCGTCGCGATCCCCCACGCGATGGCGAGCCCGACGAGCATCGCGAGGCCGACCGAAAGCCCGACCAGTTGTCCGACGCCGACCAGCGCGAGCGAGAGCGTCAGATCGATCCCGCTCGCGCCGGCCCCGACTCGCGCGTAGAGCGCGACGTCGCTTGCGGCCCAGCCAAGCGCAACCACGAGCGCGAAGGCCGCCGAGACGAGCGAACCGGCGACGAGCGCAACGAGCCCCGCTTTCCCGGCCGCCGCGGCGTCAGGCGCCGTGCTGCCGACGGAGAGCACTTCGGCGGCAGCGACGCCCTCGGGATACGGAAGGTCGGAATCGACCACCAGCGCGCGCCGTAGCGGCACGGTGTACATCACGCCGAGCACGCCGCCGAGCGCGCAGATTCCGAAGGTCTGCCAGAACGGAAAGCCGCTCCACCAGCCGACCATCACGAGGCCCGGCAAGACGAAGATCACCGAGGAGAGCGTGCCGGCCGCCGAAGCGACCGTCTGCACGATGTTGTTTTCGTAGATCGTGCCGCGGCGCAGCGCGCGCAGAAGCGCCATCGAGATCACGGCGGCCGGGATCGACGAGGCGAACGTGAGCCCGACTTTGAGTCCGAGATAGACGTTGGCCGCGGTGAAGACGAGCGTGATTGCGCCGCCGAGCACGATCGCGCGCAGCGTCAACTCGTTGCGCAGCATTGCGGTTGCGGGAAGCGTGAGCGTACGTGCTTGCGGGCGCATCGCGCCCTGTATCGGCCGCGCGCGCTGAGCTCGCCTGCTTGCCGGGAGGGTTGCGGCACCACGGCGTCGACTAACGGTCGCTACGTCCGCGCGGCAGGAACCCGGTGAGAATCCGGGACGGTCGCGCCACTGTAAGCGGGGAGCCGCCCGCGGTCACTGCCGGAAACGGTGGGAAGGCCGCGAGCACAGGCGACGATCCGCGAGCCAGGACACTGCGGCGGACGCACTACCCACCACCTCGCGTCAAGGTTGGAGGCCACTTGTGTTCCTGCGTCCGCTCGTGCGTTGCGCCCTCGGCGCCGCACTCTTTGCCCTCTGCAGCGCCGGCGCCGCAGTCGCTGCGCCGCTCGCGCCCGGACCCTCGCCTTCGCCGAGTCCTTCGCCCGCGGCTCCGAGCGAAATCGGCCACGTGTCGACCAGCGACCGGCGCAGCGAGCCGCTCGCAATGAGCTCGCGACCGACGTTCGTCGTCACGCGCGCGCAGATCGAAGCACAGGGCGCGCGCACCGTCGCGGCCGCGATTGCAGGCGTGCCGGGGGTTGCGCTCTTTCCCTACGGCGGCTTCGGCTCCGCGCTCAGTTACGGGATTCGCGGCGCAAGCACCGCGCAGACGTTGGTCCTAGTCGACGGGATTCCGCTCGAGGACCCGGCCTTCGCTTCCTCGCCGATCAACCAGCTCTCGACGATCGGCGTCGAGCGGATCGAGGTCGTCGAAAGCGGCAGCTCGACGCTCTACGGCTCGAGCGCCGTCGGCGGCGTGATCAACGTGATCACCCGCGTACCGCGCGGTGCGTACCTCGCGCTCTCCGACGGCTCGCTCGGCGAACGCGATCTGCGTGCGAGTGCGGGCGACGGGCACCTCGGGTTCGCGCTGGAACGCCACGTTGCGACCAACGATTACGCCTACCCGGCGACCAACTACGGCTCGTCGTGCGTCGGCGGATTCATCGCGCCGTGCAGCTTCCCGGGCGGCGTGCGGACCAACGCCTTCGGTGACGAGAGCGCCGGCATTTTGACCTTCGACCAGCCGCTCGATCCGCGCACCCGGGTCCGCGGGCATGCGAGCCTCTTCGAGACGACGGCCGGCGTCCCGGGCGAACTCACGTTTCTCTCGCCCGATGCTTCGCAGCGCGACGCCGACCGCGATGGGCAGATCGAGCTTGAACGGCAGGTCGGCGTGCAACGTCTGTCGCTCACCGCCGCCGGTTTCGCGCAGCGCGAAGCGTACGTTGCGCCGCTCTCCGGCGGCGGTGAAGACGACGTCTACATCGGCCGCACGCAGTTGTCGCTCAAAGATGCGCTCTCCGCCGGCCGCGCCGACGCCGTCTTCGGAATCGATCTGACGCGCGCAAGCGGCGCTTTCGGGTTTCCGGCGGCGCCGCAGCCGAGCGGGACGCCGATCCCCGCCTACGGCCTCGGCGCGGCTCAGTCGCAGAGCGCGGCCTACGCGCAGCTCGGCTACGCGCCGCTTGCGGGGACGCGGATCACCGCCGGGCTGCGCGCCGAACACGACACGCCCGGCGGCAAGGTGCTGGCGCCTTCGTTCGGCGGGATCGTGCGCGCCGGCGCCTTCAGCCTCGCCGGGAATCTGGGCGAGTCGTTCCGTGCACCAACCCTCGACGATCTGTACTTTCCGGGCTTTTCCAATCCGGCGCTCGTTCCGGAAAAAGTTGCGACCGCCGATGCGACGCTCGGCTACGAATCCGGCGCGACCGCGCTCTCGCTCGGCTGGTTCGCGCGCAGCGGCGCGAACTTTATCGTGCTCGATCCGGTCACGTTCGTACCGTTCAATGCGAGCAGCGCCGCGACGGCGGGAATCGCGCTGACCGCAAGCGCGCACCCGCTTCCCGGGATCGTGGCCCAGATCGGGCTCACCAACCTCTACCGCGCAATCGATTATTCGAGCGGCGCACGCTTACCGCGCAACCCCGTGCTGCAGACGAATCTTTCGCTCTCGCACCCGCTCGGAACGGGACGTTTCGGCTGGGACCTGCGCTGGCGAATCGTCGGCTCCGACGGCGACGATGCCGCCAACGTCGCGCCGCCGCCGGCCCTCGTCGACGACGCCTACGACGCGCTCGACGGCGACCTGCGCTACCGGCTTGCACCCGGCGCGATCCTTTCGCTGCGCGGCTTCAATCTCGGCGACGAGCGCTATTCCCCGATCTTCGGATATCCCGCACCCGGCCGCCGGCTCGAACTCGAACTGGCAACGCCGTAGGACACGGGACGACGAGCTCCCGAGGCTTGCCGCGTTCTCAGGATCGTCCGAGGGCGCCGTGCGATGCTCGCGGACGATGTTGCGAACACGCCTCCCGCGCGCGCTCGCGCTGCTGTTCGTATGGGTATGTTGCGGCCTCGGCAGCGCGGCTGCCCTCGCGCAAAGCGAGACGGGCGAGATCGTCATCACGGTCACCGACGTCACGACCAAGAAGCCGGTCGCGAGCGCCCGCACGATCTTGCTCGGGCCGCAGACGGCGAGTGCGCTCACGACCGCGAGCGGCGTCGTGCAGTACCTCGACGTACCGAGCGGCATCTATCGCGTGCGCGTGCTGCGCTCCGGCTACGCGCCCGGCATCTCGGCGGAGTTCGACGTCCTCTCCGACCGCTTCGTCGCGGTCGACGTCCTGCTTGCGCCCGGTGGTCGCGGACTCCGCGTGATCGGTACGGTCCAGGCGAAATCGACCGTCGCGGTCTCCTCGAGCGACATCTCAGCCGATAGCCCGATTCGCCGGCTCTCCGATTCGCTGACCGCAGCGCTCGATACGCTCGCCGGCGTGAGCGTCACGCAGGATACGACCGATCCGAACAGCCCGGTGACCATTTCGCTTGCGAACCACGACGAGTCGCAGACCGAAGTCACGCTCGATGGCATCCCGTTGTCGGCGCCGGGGAGCGCCGCCGACCTCGGCGCGATCGGAACCGATCTCTTCACGAGTTCATCGGTCAGTTTTTCTCCGAGAGCGCGCGCCCTCGGTGGTTCCGTCAACTTCAACGCGCTCGAACCAACCGAGGCGTTGCAGGCGATCGCGAACGGGGAGCTGGGGACCTTCGATCGTTCGAACGAACAGGTCGCCGCGACCGGCAGCGTCGGAGGGCTCGGCATTGCGATCGAGCAAAGCTGGCGCGGCGCCAACAGCCCGCTGACGTTCCGCGACTACGAGGACGCGAGCGGCCTCGACTACGTCCACGGCGGCGAGTCGAGCAATCTCGGCGACCTCGTGAAGATTCGCGATCGCCTGGGCGACGAGCGGACCGTGGTTTCGGCGACGGCGCTCGTCAACAACCGGAAAGACTCCTCGATCTGCGCGCAAGACGTTACGATTTTGCCGTGCGGAATCGGACCCGACAACTTCAACTTCGGCCGCTTCGGCTTCGCCGATGTCAACCTCCAATCGCTGGTCGGCGTGGTCGCCACCTCCTTCGCGGCCTACGAGACGGCGAACACGCAAGTCACCAACGAGGGGAACCGCTATACACTCGCACCAAGCGACCCGACGGATCCGTTCGCCGCGTACGAGGAGACGCTCTCGCCGTTTCTCGGTTCGAACACCTCGCTGACGAAGGGCATCGCCTACAGCGCGCAAATCGCCGCCGGCAAGAGCACGATCTCGCTGTCCGGCAACACCTTCGATTCGCGAATGAGCTCGACGCCGCTCGTCGGGGCCGAGTTCGAGGTGCCGTTCACCAATGGCGTCTCCTCGACGTCTTATCAGCTCGCCGATGCGATCGCATCGAACGACCATATCACGCTCCAACCGCACGCCTCGCTCGTTTCGACGAGCGGCGTCGGAACCGGGATCCTCGGCGGCTTCGGTGCCGGCTGGCGACCGTCGGCGAACGACACGTTCTCGGGTTCCGTCGACGTCGGCAGTTCGCAACCACCCCACGGCATGAACCGCTCCTTCAGCAGCCCGGTCGGCGCGCAGATCGACTGTGCCTCGGGAACCGCGGTCGTCTCGGGGCCCGGCGACGCCGGCGGCGGGCCGCAATCTTCGACGAGCCTCTCGCTCGGTTGGACGCACGCGTTTCCGCGTGGCAGCCTCTCGCTCTCGACCTATTCGCAACTCCAAACCGGCCAGACGATCTCGGCCGAAATCGAGGAGCCGGATTCGTACTTTCCGGCGGGCTACCTCGCGCAGCTCGAAAGCGTGTTCGCTTCGCCTGCCGTTTGCGGCGGCGGGGCCGTGCCTTCGCGGGTTTTCGTGAACGAGACGGTTGCGGGAACGCGCCGCCTGTATCAAGGCGTGATGGCGAGCGGGCGGTACGGCATTGGACGCGATCTCGTGATCTTGCCGACCTACTCGCTCGGGGTTGCCGAGCTGACCGGCGCATCGAGTCGGCTCAAAGACGGACCCACGACGACGATCGTCGGCGCGCAGTTGCCGGGGCGGCCGCTGCATCGCGCGGGACTCACGGTCGACGGCTATCTCGAGCGCAGCGCGACCGAACTGCTCGCAACCGTGCAATACACGGGCGCAAACAATCAGCAAAATCTCGGTCCCTACGCGACGGTTTCCGCGGGCATCGCACACGGCCTAGGGCCCGGCCGCCTCACGGTGTTTGAAAACAATATGTTCAACACCTACGGCGGCGTGTTCGCCACCAACCTATACGCCGTGCCGGTGCCGCTTTCCGACGGCTCGTCGATCGTTTTACCGGCAAGGCCGCTGCTGCCGCGCTCGATCTATGCGCAGTATTCGCTGGCCTTCGGCGGACCGCGACCGGGCCCCGCGATCGCGGCGGTTGGCGGTGGTCCCAGCCGTGCGCCGGCCGGCGGAACGACGCCCACGCCGCGCC
>JBOHTX010000137.1:0-5694 GCA_050733855.1 Vulcanimicrobiaceae bacterium | reverse complement strand
CGCGAGCGGTGCGCGCCCGCCGGCCGCGCGCCGCAATCCACCCGAGGCTAGCCGGATCAGCAACGGGACGACCAGCGCGATCCCGAAGATGATCGCGAGCCCCGCCGCATAGCCGAAGACCGGAACGCCGTGCTGCGCCGGTAGCCGCGCGAGCGCGGCGGCGACGAGAAGCAAACCGCAGCCGGCGAGCGCAAGCCCGATCCCGGGCCGCGCGCGCGGGCCTTCGAAACCGTGCGAGCGCATCGCGAGCGCGGGCGGCGTCCGGGCCGCTTCGCGCGCCGGAACGAGCGCCGAAAGGATCGAGAGCGCGACGCCGAGTGCGAACGATTCGGCGAAGATCGACGGTTCGAAGGCGACCCCGTCGGCGTGCGTGCCGACGTACAGTTCGGAGACCGTGCCCACCACCGCGGTCACGCACACGCGGGCCAGGAACGCCCCCAGCAGCAGGCCGAGGAGGGAGCCGAACAGGCCGTAGAGCGCACCTTCGGTCAGGAACGTCCGCAGGATTTCGGCGCGAGTCGCGCCAAGCGCCCGCGCCGTCCCGATCGCATCGCGCCGCTGCACGACGGAGATCGCAACCGCGTTGTAGATCAGGAACATGCCGACCAGCAGGGCGACATCGGCGAGCGCCGCCAGGTTCAGTTGAAAACTCTGCAGCATGCGCCGGATCTCCGAGGTCCGCACGCGCGGCTCGAGCGCGCGCGCTCCCGGCGGCAAGATCGCCCGGATGGCCGCGAGCGTCCGCGCGAAATGCTGCGGCGCGACGATCAGATCGATGCGGTCGAGACGGCCGACCTTATGGAAGAGTTCTTGGGCGGTCGAGACGTCGACGAACACGACGCTCGAATCGATCCCCGGGAGGCCGGGCGGCAGGATTCCGGCGATCTGCAGATGCGCGGGCCGGTCGCCGACGAGCACCGGGAAACGGCTCCCGACGTGCAGCCGAAAGCGCCGCGCGACCGCGGCCGAAACGAGCGCGCCGTCGCCTGCGATCAGGACCCTGGGATCGAGCCTTTGAGCGCTCGCCGCAAGCCCTTGCGGGAGCGCTCCCTGGCTTGCCAGGCCGTCGGCCGGGGCGGCAATCAGATCGAGGCCGAGCACCCGCAGAATCTCGCCTGAGAACGGAGCGCCTTTGCGCACGCCGGCCGCGAGCGAATCCTCGATCGCGGGACTCGCCTGCTCGACGCCCGGGAGAGTCGCAAGCCGCGGGAAGACGCGCTCATCGAAGCCGCGATCGACCCCAAGGATCTGCACGTTCACGCGATTCGCGATCACGTCGACGCTGTGCGCGAACGAAGCGACCGCGGTCGCGTTCGCGAGCCGGATCGCAAGCGAGAGCGCGACCCCGAGCGCGACCGCGACCACGGTGACGGTCGCGCGCAAGCGTTCCGCGCGCGCCGGACCGAGCACGAGCGCCCGCAGCAGTTCGCTCACGAGACGATCGTGCCGTCCCGCATTCGGATGATACGATCACAGCGCGCCGCAGCCTCGCTCGCATGCGTCGCCATCAGGATCGCTTGACCGCGGTCGGCGAGCGCGCGCAACAAGTCGAGTACGCGCGCCCCGTTCTGCGAATCGAGGTTGCCGGTCGGCTCGTCCGCGAGCACGATCGCGGGCCGATGGACGGTCGCCCGGGCAACCGCGGCGCGTTGCAGCTGTCCGCCCGAGAGCTGGGCCGGATAGGCGCTTGACTTATCCGCGATGCCGACCGCGGTGAGTGCGTCGGCGACCCGCTTGCGGACCTCGGAGCGCGGACGCCGCGCGAGTACCAGCGGCAGCGCCACGTTCTCCGCGACCGAGAGCGCAGGCAGCAGGTTGAAGAACTGAAAGATCGTTCCGATCCGCTCGCGCCGGAGCGTCGTCAGGGCATCGTCGCCGAGCGCCGAGGTTGCGCGGCCGTCGATCTCGAGGCTTCCGGAACTCGGCAGATCGATGCAACCGACCAAGTTGAGCACGGTGCTCTTGCCGCAGCCGCTCGGCCCGACCAGGCCGACGAGCTCGCCCGCGGCGACCTCGAAATCGATCCCGGCCAGCGCGACGACCGCCTCTGCGCCGCCGTCGGCGTAGACTTTGCGCACGGCGCGCCCGCGCACGACGACGCTCACCGGAATCTCCGACTCCAACCGCTCGATCCCGAAGGATTTCCCCGTCCCCGCGAATTCGCCCCGTTTTCTCGCGCGATCCGATCTTCGGCAGCGGTGGGACCGAAGGGGCCGGCGAGTGCCGGCCCGGGGGTGAACGGGGGGCACGCCGCCCCGTTGTTCAACAAAACGCCGAGTGGCGGCCCGGGGGGGAACGGGGGGCACGCCGCCCCGTTGTTCAACCGGGGCACGCCGCCCCGTTTTTCAAAAAGCTCAGGTCGCCTTGGTTTTATAGTACTCGGCGTTGATCTCGACGTAGGACTTCCACTTCTCGGGCACGTCCGAATCGGCGTAAATCGCTTCAACGGGGCAGGCCGAGACGCAGGCACCGCAATCGATGCAGACCTCGGGATCGATGAAGAGCATCGTATCGTCGTCGCCGCCGTGAATGCAATCGACCGGGCAGACGTCGACGCACGACTTGTCCTTGGTGCCGATGCACGGTTCGGTGATGATATAGGCCATGGCACCGGCTTCTTCGCGCCGAGCGCGCGCTCGCCCCTGTCCGACCTTTGACGTAGCCTCACAGCATGCTATGCGCTCGCGAGCGCGAAACGAGAACCTCTATGGACGGTACCACACCACGATGATGAGCACCACCTGCGCGACCTGCGGCGTGCGGCCCGCGACCGTTCGCGATTTCGCCCTCCGCAGCGGCTCCTGGGTCGCGGCCGACCTCTGCGAGCAGTGCGCCCGCCGGCGACGCCTCGGCCCGATGCCGCTCGCGCTCTCGGCGCTGACGGCGCTCGCCCTGGCAGTGGGCACGACCGTCGCGCTCGACCGCGCCCAACGCAGCCGCAGCGAGCTGCCGCCTGCCGACCCGCGCGAGTGGGCGCGCCGCTTACGCTCCTCGACGCCGACCCTCGCGGCCTTCTCGCGCGATCTGACCGCCGCCGCGAAGGCCGGCGAACTCGATCCCGTCGTCGGTCGCGAGCGCGAGGTCGAACGGCTGGTCGCGATTCTGGCCCGGCGCAGCAAAAACAACCCGGTCCTGGTCGGCGAGCCGGGCGTCGGCAAGACGGCGATCGTCGAAGGGCTCGCCCAAAAGATCGTCCGCGGCGAGGTCCCGCGGGCCCTGCGCGACAAGCGCATCCTGGCACTCTCGCTCGGGCCGCTGGTCGCCGGAACGAAGTACCGCGGCGAATTCGAAGGGCGCGTCAAGCGCATCCTCGACGAAATCAAACGTGCCGCGCGCGAGGTGATCCTCTTCATCGACGAACTGCATGCGCTGGTCGGGGCCGGAGCGGCCGAAGGTTCGCTCGACCTCGCGGCGATGATCAAACCGGAGCTGGCGCGCGGCGAGCTGCAGTGCATCGGCGCGACCACCTTCGATGAGTATCGCAAACACATCGAATCGGATGCGGCGCTCGAGCGCCGCTTCCAACCCGTGATGGTCGACGAGCCGACCCCCGAGCAAACCGCGGCGATCCTGCGCGGCTTGCGCTCGCGCTACGCCGAGCACCACGGCGTCGCGATCTCCGATGCCGCGATCGAGGCCGCGGCGACGCTCTCCGCGCAGTACATCGCGGATCGCTTTCTGCCGGACAAGGCGATCGATCTCATCGACGAGGCGACCGCCGCCGTCTCGCTGCGCGGCGGCAAGACGGTCGAGGTCGCCGACGTCGCCGAGGTCGTTTCGAAGTGGACGGGCATTCCGCAAGGGACGCTGACCGAGGCCCAGAGCCGCGCGCTGCTCGCGCTCGAGGAAGCGCTCGAAAAACGCGTCGTCGGGCAGCGCCGGGCGATCGTGGTCGTCTCTCAAGCGATCCGGCGCGGGCGCGCCGGGCTCAAAGACCCGCGCCGTCCGGTCGGCGGGTTTCTCTTCATCGGTCCAAGCGGCGTCGGCAAGACCGAACTTGCGCGCGCGCTCGCGCTCGAACTCTTCGGTACCGAGGATGCGCTGGTGCGGATCGATCTCTCGGAGTACACCGAATCGCACACGGTCTCGCGCTTGATCGGCGCGCCGCCCGGCTACGCGGGGCACGACGAACCGGGGCAGCTCACCGAACCCGTGCGGCGGCGGCCGTATTGCGCCATCCTGTTCGACGAGTTCGAAAAAGCACACGGCGACGTGGCCGCGATCTTGCTGCAGATTCTCGACGACGGCCGGCTGACCGACGCCAAAGGCCGTACGGTCGATTTCCGTCACGCGATCGTGATCCTCACGAGCAACGCCGAGCCCGACGAGCTCGAGACGTTGCTGAGGCCGGAGTTGCGCAATCGGATCGACGAAGTCGTCACCTTTGCGCCGCTCGGCATCCCCGAACTCGAAGCGATCGTCGATCTGCAAATGTCCGGGCTCGCCTCGCGTCTGGGTGCGATGCAGGTGATGGTTCTTTTAAGCCCCGAAGCGCGGCGCTTCCTCGCGCACGAGAGCGCCGCCGCCGGCAGCGGCGCGCGCTACGTGGCGCGCACGATCGCGCGTCTGGTCACCAACCCGCTCTCGAGCGCGATTCTGGCCGGCACGATCCACGAAGGCCAAACCGCCCGCATCGAACTCCGCGACGCCGAACGCCTCGAGGTGATCGCGGCATAAATGATTACCGGCATGCACGCGATTATCTACAGCCCCCAGGCGGAGCGTGTTCAGACGTTTTTGCGCGACGTCGTGCACCTTCGCTCGGTCGACGCCGGCGAAGGATGGCCGATATTCGCCGCGCCGCCGACCGAACTCGCCGTCCATCCAACCGACGGTGAAGCCGCGCACGAGCTGTTCCTGATGTGCGATGACGTGCGCGCCACGACCGCAGAACTCGCCAAGCACGGTGTCGAGACCACCATGGCGATCACCGATCGCGGCTGGGGCCTTGTCACCCAATTGCGCCTACCCGGCGGGGATGTGATCGGGCTCTACGAGCCTCGGCACCTTTCGCCGCTTTGAATCGCGCGCTAGGCGCCGCCGCGCTCTTTCCTCCTAGCGCAGGGCGCGTTCGATGGCGGCTTGGATTTCTTGGGGTTGCATCTCGCCGACGCGGTAGGTACTCAGTTTGCCGCGGCGGTCGATGAAGACGTGGACGGGGAGCCCGAAACTGACGCCGTAGGCGGCCGCGACGCTGCCGGAATCCTCGGCAATCGCGTACGGTAGGTCGTATTTCTTGGCAAAGCCGAGCGCCTTGGCATCGCTCTCTTGCTCGTCGACCCCGACCGTGACCAGACCCTTCGGCCCGAAGGTCCGCGCGAGTTTGGCGATCGAGGGCGCCTCCTCGTTACACGGACCGCACCAGCTCGCGAAGAAATTCAGGTAGACGGCCCTGCCCCGCAACGACGCGAGCGACAGATCGCCCCCCTTGGCAAGGGTCAGCGTCGCCGCCGGCGCCGAGGCGCCGATCTGCGGCGGTCCGGCGGCAACGGCGGCAGAGCCTGCGGCCAGCGCGAGCGCGAGCGCACAGGCGCCAGCGAGCCGAGGGTCGAGCGAGACGGAATCAAGCGCTAGCATCATCTTCATCTACAACGCGCTGCCGGCCGCGAAGGTCGCAGCGGGCAGTCGCTGCGCGCGGCGTTCGGGCTACGAGGAGCCCGGCGGCTCGCTCGCCGCGAACGCGCTGCCAAAGGA
>JBOHTX010000136.1:0-5771 GCA_050733855.1 Vulcanimicrobiaceae bacterium | reverse complement strand
GTCGTACGGACCGCTCGGCATGGTGCCGATCGCGATCCCGGCGTCCGCCGCAGCGGCCGGGGCGGCTCCCGAGAGCGGCAGGAATGCCAGCAGGCCCGCCGTCGGCGCAGCGAGGCAACGCCGCAGCGAAGCGCAATTTATCGACATGCGCCGCTCTCCCACGAGGAGCGCCCGACTCCCCTCAAAAAAACGATTTTCGTTCGAGGCGTCCGCAACGGGAAGCGGTCGCCGTCCGCCGCGAAGGGAGTCCGATGCTGACCATCCCCCGCCCCGCTGCCGCTCGTCTCGCCGCGGACCTTGCGGCACTCGGGCTCGACGAAGCGACCGTGCATGCGAACCTTGCGCCGGCCGAACTCTACGAGCATGCGCTCGCGCGCGGCGAAGGACTCCTGGGCGCCGACGGTCAGCTCGTGGTCGAGACGGGCGAGCACACCGGCCGCTCGCCGAAAGACAAGTTCTTCGTGCGCGAAGCCTCGAGCGAGGGTGCGATCGATTGGGGTGAAACCAATCGCCCGTTCGAGGCCGCCCGCTTCGATGCGCTCTTCGAGCGCGTCGCGGCCTACCTGCGCGGACGCGAGCTGTACGCGCTCGACGCTTACGTCGGCGCCGACCCGCGCTACCGCTTGCCGGTCCGGGTGGTCGCGCAATACGCGTGGCACGCCCTGTTCGCGCGCAACCTGTTGATCCTTCCGTCCGACAACGGGGCGGCGTGCCCCCCGTTCCCCCCCGGGCCGCCACTCGGCGGCTCCTCGTCGCTTCGCTCCTCGCTGGAGGACGGGGCGGCGTGCCCCCCGTTCCCCCCCGGGCCGCCACTCGGCGGCCCATCGCACGACTTCGAGCCCGAGTTCACGGTGATCGACGTGCCGGAATTCTTCGCCGAACCGGCGCGCGACGGAACGCGCAGCGGGACCTTCGTGCTGGTCCATTTCGGGCGACGCCTGATCCTGATCGGAGGGACGCGCTACGCGGGCGAGATCAAGAAATCGATCTTCACGGTCATGAACTTTCTGATGCCGCTGCGCAGCGTGCTGCCGATGCACTGTTCGGCCAACGTCGGTGCCGCGGGCGACGTCGCGATCTTCTTCGGGCTCTCGGGGACCGGCAAGACGACGCTCTCGGCCGATCCGAGGCGGCGGCTCGTCGGCGACGACGAGCACGGCTGGTCGGGCGACGGCATCTTCAATTTCGAGGGCGGCTGCTACGCGAAAGTGATCCGGCTCTCGGCAGCGGCCGAGCCCGCAATTTGGGCGGCGACCCATCGCTTCGGGACCGTGCTCGAGAACGTCCCGTTCCTGCCGCAATCGCACACGCTCGATCTCGAGAGCGAACGGAAGACGGAAAATACTCGCGCGGCCTATCCGATCTCGTTCATTCCGAACGTCGTGCCGGGCCTCTTGGCCGGCCATCCGCGCGCGATCGTGATGCTGACGGCCGATGCCTTCGGGGTGCTGCCGCCGATCGCACGGCTCTCGTCCGCGCAAGCGCGCTATCACTTCCTCTCGGGCTACACGGCCAAGGTCGCGGGGACCGAGCGCGGCGTCCGCGAACCGACCGCGACCTTCTCGACCTGCTTCGGTGCGCCGTTCATGGTCCAGCATCCGACCGTCTACGCCAAGATGCTCGGCGCGCGGATCGCGCTGCACGGCGCGAGTTGCTGGCTCGTCAACACCGGCTGGACGGGCGGCCCCTACGGCGTCGGCAAACGGATGCCGCTGGAAGCGACGCGCGCGATGATCGAGGCCGCGCTCGACGGCCGGCTCGCAGGCGCGACCTACCGCCGCGAAGCGCGCTTCGGCCTCGAAGTCCCGACCGCCGTTCCGGGCGTGCCGGCCGAACTGCTCGACCCGCGCGCAACCTGGCCCGACCCGGCCGCCTACGACGCCCAAGCCGCACGCCTCGCCGGGCTCTTCGCGCAAAACTTCGCCGCCTACGAGGCGCTCGCCGATCCAGAGGTCCGCGCGGTCGCGATCAGGCCGTAGCGGCTCCACGCTCAGCTCACCGCGCAAGGCACCGCACAAAATCCCAGTGCGTCGTCAAGGGCGGTCGTCAGCGCAGCGGCCGGCCGTCCCCCCTCCACGCCGGCCAGCGCTCGCGCCGGTACGAGACGCAGGTGCGCAAGCGCCCCGCTGTGCCAGCCCGTGACCGGCAAGCCGCCAGACGAGTGCGACGAGCGAGCCGGTCAACGAGCCGCGGCACCTGGCGATCGCGCCTCGCGAACGCCGTTTCGGACGATCGCGCGACCTCAGATCTCACGACCTCAGGGGCCGACGTGAACATCCAGGGCTGCGGCAAAGTAGGCGCGGTGTATGCCGTTCGGGAGCAGGAACGGGTTGAGGCGCTCGGGGTGCTGCTGCGTGAGGCTGTCGACGCTCGCGATGAACGAGACGTACTTGTTGAACGTCCTGACCAAACCGTAGTCTGCAAGGTCGTAATAGTACGGGCTCACGCTGTTATCGAAGTAGTCGAACGCTCCCGCAGCGTAGAAGACATACGCCGAAAGGCCCGAGTCGAGCGGGATATTCGCGGTGACGCCATACCAGGACAGAAGGCGCGCGGTCCCGCCGTTGAATCCATCCGCCGGGAGATTACGATCGATGTCAGCCGGACTACGCCCCCAGGCGTTGCGTCTTCACGAGCAAGTTGCCACCTTCATGCGCGATGTCGTTCTGCCGGCCGAGCACACCTATCGCGCGCAGCTTGCCGCAGCAGCCGATCGCTGGACGATTCCACCGATCGTGGAAGCACTGAAGGCCCAAGCGCGCGCAGTGGGCCTTTGGAATCTTTTCTTGCCGGAGAGTGCATACGGCGCGGGGCTAACCAATCGCGAATACGCTCCGCTCTGCGAGCTGATGGGCCGCTCGCCGATCGCACCCGAAGTCTTCAACTGCAGCGCGCCCGATAGCGGAAACATGGAGGTGCTCGTCCGCTACGGGACGCCCGAGCAAAAGGCACGATGGCTCGAACCGCTCTTGCGGGGCGAAATGCGTTCGGGCTTCGCGATGACCGAACCCGAGGTCGCGTCCTCCGACGCGACCAACATCGAGTCGACGATCGTGCGCGAAGGTGACCACTACCGGATCGACGGCCGCAAGTGGTGGACGACCGGCGCACCAGATCCACGCTGCGAACTCCTGATCGTTATGGGCAAGACCGATCCCGCGGCGCCGCGTCACCTGCAACAGACGATGGTCCTCGTGCCGCGCGCGACGCCGGGCGTGCGCATCGTGCGAAAACTGAGCGTCTTCGGCTACGACGACGCGCCGCACGGACATGCCGAGATCGTCTTCGAGCGGGTCTTGGTTCCCTTGGAAAACGTCGTGCTCGGCGAAGGCCGCGGCTTCGAGGTCGCGCAGGGGCGCCTGGGGCCGGGCCGCATCCATCACTGCATGCGCGCCCTCGGCCTGGCCGAACGCGCGCTCGAGGCCATGTGCCGGCGCGTCCGCGAACGGGTCGCGTTCGGCAAACCGCTCGCGGAACAGGGTGTAATCGGGGAGTGGATCGCAGATTCCCGGATCGAGATCGATCAGGCCCGGCTGCTCGTCTTCGACGCCGCCGAAACGATGGACCGGCTCGGCAACAAGGCCGCGCGCGGCCCGATTGCGCAGATCAAGGTGGTGGCGCCCAGCGTTGCGTTGCGCGTGCTCGACCGCGCGATCCAGGCGCACGGCGCAGCCGGCATCTGCGACGACTTCGGCCTGGCGCAGGCTTGGGCCCACGCGCGAACCCTGCGGATCGTCGATGGACCCGACGAAGTCCACCGGGCCCAGATCGCGCGTTGGGAGCTGCAAAAGACCGCGCAGCTCGTCTAGACGAGCTTGGCGCTCAGGCTGATCGTCGTTCCGGCGAGCGCCTTCGAGACGGGGCAGCCGACTTTCGCGCCCTCGGCGAATTTTTGGAAGGTAGCGTTATCGAGACCGGGCACGGTGGCGGTGCACTCGAGCGCGATCCCGGTGATCGCAAAGCCGCCCTCCACTTTGTCGAGCGTGACTTTGGCGGTCGTATCGACGAAGGTCGGCACGTGGCCGGCGTTCGCGAGATCGTTCGAAAGCGCCATGCTGTAGCAGCCGGCATGGGCGGCGGCGATCAATTCCTCCGGATTGGTTCCTTTTCCCGATTCGAGCCGCGATGCGAAGGTATACGCGCCCTCGAGGGCTCCGCTCTGCGTTCGCATCGTGCCGCTTCCGTGCGCGAGGTCGCCGTTCCAGCGCGCGCTTCCCGTCCGGGTTACCATCGAATTTCGCTCCTTTTCGTATCGTGCACGAGTAGGGGGCCGCAAACGGCCCCGCGCGGATTGCGGGCCGCACGCGACGTTTCCCTGCCCGCGACGATGCGCACGGGGCTAGCCGAACGATCGGTTTGTCGCGACGGTGACCCGTTGGGCGCCACGGTCCGGCGCGACGCGATTCTCATCCGCTCCTTATCCGCGGGTGCAACGTCGTGGGCGGCGCCTACGTACACTCCGTTGACCTCGTAAAGGAGCTTTCCCGTGAACGTCCGACCGATCCTGATCTCGAGCGCGCTGCTCGCGGCGCTGGGAGTTGCTGCGCCGGCCCTCGCGCAGACCGCGCCTGCGCAGCCAACTGCCGCACCGGCTGCACCGGCCGCGCCGCGGCCGCACCACCGGCATCACCGTCATTCGCCGATGCATTACGCGCTGCGCGCAGCGAACTTGAGCGCCGACCAGCGCAGCCAGTTGCGGGCCTTGCACCAGCGCTTCAAAGCCGCCGAAGCTGCCGGAACGCCGATTGCTCCCAAAGATCGTCTCGCGCAAACGGAAGCGATTCTCACGCCGCAGCAGCGCGCAACCTTCGAGACGAACCTGAAAGCAGCCCGCGCGAAGATGCGCACCGAGCGGTAGCGCATCGCCGAACCCGTAGCGCCCTACCCGCCGAAGGCCGCGAAACCGGTCAGCGCTTGGCCCAGGATGAGCGTGTGGATTTCGCTCGTGCCTTCGTAGGTCAGCACCGATTCTAGATTGTTCATGTGGCGCACGATCGGATAGTCGAGCGTGATCCCGCTCGCACCGAGAATCGTGCGCGCCGTGCGGGCGACCCCGAGTGCCGCGCGAACGTTGTTGAGTTTGCCGAAGCTGACCTGGGCGGGTCGCAGGGCAGCCGCCTCCCCCAGCCGCCCCAATCTCGAAGCGACGAGCTGCGCCTTCCCAAGGTCGAGCGCCATCTCGACGAGCTTTTCTTGCGTGAGCTGAAAGGCCGCGATCGGGCGTTCGAACTGCACGCGCGTCTTGGCATAGGCGAGCGCCGCCTCGAAACAGGCGCGCGCCGCGCCGACCGCACCCCACACGATCCCGTAGCGCGCCGAATTCAAACAGTGCAACGCAGCGCCGAGCCCCTGCGCCCCCGGTAAACGGGCTTCGCCCGGCAGGCGCACGTCATCGAGGACGAGTTCGGCCGTCACCGAGGCGCGCAGCGAGAGTTTTCGTTCGATCGCGCGGGCCGAGAAGCCGCGCGTGCCGGCCGGCACGAGGAAGCCGCCGATCGTTCCGTCGCGCGAATCGTCGCGGGCCCCGTCGAGCCGCGCCCACACGATCGCGACGTCGGCGATCGTCCCGTTGGTGATCCAAGCTTTGGTACCGTGCAGCAGGTAGTCGCTGCCGTCGCGGCGCGCGGCGGTGCGTATCCCGCTCGGATCGCTGCCGAAATCCCATTCGGTCAGACCGAAAGCGCCGATCGCCTCGCCGCGCGCGAGCGCCGGCAGCCACTGCGCGCGCTGTTCCTCCGAGCCGAAGTCGGCGATCGCTTGCATCGCAAGCG
>JBOHTX010000135.1:0-5830 GCA_050733855.1 Vulcanimicrobiaceae bacterium | reverse complement strand
TTCCTCACCCTGGGCAGCGCCGCCGCTCGCGCTGGTCGGCGCTTCAGCGGTCGTCTTGGTCGTCTCGCGAGCGCCGTCGCTCCTTCCACCCTTGGTCGTGCGCGGGCACGTCACGGCGGCGCTGCTCGCGGTCTGTGCCGCCGCCGGGGCGCTGGCGGGGCTCGCCTTGTTGCAGGCCGGCCGGAATTGGCGCGAGCGCTCGGCGGTCCGGCAGTGGACGATCGTGGCCGCGGTCGCGCTCGGGCTCGACGCGCTGGTCAGCGCCTTCTGCGATCAGCGCTTTGCGCTCGGCTGGTACCTGGCGCGTTCGCTCGAGGTGGTGAGCGCAACCGCCGTCTTTGCGATCGCCGCCGTCGAAATCGTGCGCTTGAGCCTCGCGCTACGAACGCGCTTGCAGGCAGAATCGGAGTTCCGTGCGCTGGCCGGCGCCATTCCGCAGATCGTCTGGATCGCCGGCGCCGACGGCACGATCGAGTGGTTCAATTCGCGCTGGTACGAATATACCGGGCGGCGGCACGACGAAGGAACGGTCTGGGCTTGGCAGCGCGTCCACCACCCCGACGACCTGGCCGAGCTCTCGCGGCGCTGGATCCGGGCGATCGCAAGCGCCCGCGAACTCGAAGTCGAGGTGCGCCTACGCGGCCTCGACGATGCCTACCGCTGGTTTCTCACGCGCGTCGTCCCGGTGCGGGCCGCCAACGGCCGAGTCGTGAAGTGGTACGGCACCTGCACCGATATCGACGAAAGCCGCCGCACCGCCGACCGCTTACGCGACCTCTACGCGCGCGAGCATCGCATCGCGGAGACGCTCCAGCACGCCCTGCTTCCGACCTCGCTGCCGCGCTTCGACGGACTCGCGTTCTCGCACGTCTATTTGCCGGCGGCCGTCGAGACGCAGGTCGGCGGCGATTGGTACGACGCCTTCGCGTTGCCGGACGGGCGGGTCGCGGTCTGCATCGGCGACGTCAGCGGTCATGGGCTCGGCGCAGCCGCCGGCATGATCCGCGCGCGCGAAGTGCTGCGGGCCGCGGCGGCGATCGAAAGTTCGCCGGGGCGGGTCCTCGAGCGGACCGCGATCGCCCTGGAAGCCTACGATCCCGACGAACTG
Organism: Vulcanimicrobiaceae bacterium; assembly: GCA_050733855.1. Taxonomy (GTDB): domain Bacteria; phylum Vulcanimicrobiota; class Vulcanimicrobiia; order Vulcanimicrobiales; family Vulcanimicrobiaceae; genus JBOHTX01. The sequence continues at coordinate 4,722 of JBOHTX010000135.1, read as the reverse complement.
CTGACGGTCGCCTTCGGCATCTTCGATCTTCCGGGGCGGCGCTTCACCTATGCGACCGCCGGCCATCCGCCGCCGGCGCGCGTGCGCAACGGGCGCGCCGAAATGCTGCAATACGGCGGGCAGCCGCTCGGAATCGACCCGAGCCCCTACGACGATCGCGAGGTCGCGCTCGAACCCGGCGACGTGTTCGCACTGTTCACCGACGGTTTGCTCGAGGCGACCCGCAACCCGATCGAGGGCGAAGTGAAACTGACGGCGGCGCTCGCGACCGGCCTGATCGACGCCCCTTCGCTTGCGGAAGTCGTGCTCGACGGCGGCCGCCGCGACGACGTCGCAGTGCTCGCGATCGCGATCGGCACGAGCGAACGCGAACGCGGCTGCGAACCGATCCGCCCCTGGCGTTACCGCAATCGCGACGCGGCGGCGGCCAGCGGCGGGCGTCCCTCGTTTGCGCAATACCTGCGCGCGTTCGGGGTCGGCGAGGACCAACTGTTGCTGTGTGAACTCGCCTTCGGCGAGTTGGTCGCCAACGTCGTGCGGCACGCAGCGGGTCCGCTCGAAATCGAAGTGAGCTGGCAGGACGGCTCCGCGCTGCTGTGCGTGATGGACCGGGGCCCGGGGATCCGCGCGCCGATACCCGGCGCCCTCCCGGCGCCGCTCGCGCAGAGCGGCCGCGGCTTCGTGTTGCTCGAGACCTTGGGCATGCCGGCCACGATCGCCCGTCGCAGCGGCGGCGGTGCAAGCGTCAGCGTTGCACTTCCGATCGCGCTCGCGCAAGCGCCGGTTCGCGTGGTCGCCTAAACCTCGCGAGCGCCGGCTCGTTGCGCAGAGCGGCGGGGACGGGTTCTGCGAGGGCGAAGCTCGGCCGCCTTGCACTATCGCTTAGGAGGGTCGAATGCTGGCTGGCTTCGGGAAATTTATCATGCGCGGCAACGTCGTCGATCTTGCGGTTGCGGTCGTCATCGGCGGTGCGTTTGGCATCGTCATTGCGTCGCTCGTCAAAGATCTGATCACCCCGCTGATCGCGGCCATCGCCGGGAAGCCCGACTTCTCCGCGATCGCCTTTCACCTCAACTCGAGCACCTTTTTGATCGGCGATTTCATCAACGCGATTATCTCGTTCGTGCTGGTCGCGGCGGCGATCTATTTCTTCGTGGTCGTCCCGATCAACCACGTCAGCGCGCGACTGAGCAAGCCTGCGCCGCCCGACCCGACGATCCGCGCCTGCCCCGCATGCCTGAGCGACGTTCCGGCAGCCGCCAGCCGCTGCAAGTTCTGCACGAGCGAACTGAAGCCGGCCCGCGCCTAAATCCGTCGGGCCGCACCGCGTGTTCCCGGCGCCGCCCGGGTGCAGCAGCGACTCGCGATCGCCTGACATCGAGCGATAGAGTCCTTGTGGACCACCCCTTACCGTGGTATCCTTTAGCTATGGCCAGCTATCGTGCGCGCGTGACAAGTAAGAACCAGTTGACATTACCAGCAGGCGTGAGCGCTTTCTTACACGTCCGGCCCGGCGACGACGTGGTCTTCGATATCGACGATGAAGGGCGCGTCGACGTGAGCGGGCCGCCCTTCCGGGAACGAGCCGCGGCTTGGGCCGGCAAGTGGGCGACGGAACCCCCGACGACGACGGAAGAAATCGACGCGTGGGTCCGAGAGCTGCGCGGCGACCGCGAGTGACCGCGATCGACACAAATGTCATCGTCGATCTTCTGGAAGCGCCGCCGGAAGCGCGAGAGCGCGCGCTGCACGCTCTCGAGATCAGCGCTCGCCGAGGTCCGCTCGTTTTGGCGCCAATCGTCTATGCGGAGTTGGGAGCGCGGCCGCACGGAAGACCGGCCGAATGCGATGATCTTCTAAGGGACTTGCGAATACGCGTCGACTGGGCGCTCTCGGAAGGCACTTGGAGGCTCGCGGCAGACCGATTCCGGGAGCACGCCGCGCGCAGACGCCGTTCCGGAAGCGAATCGCCTCGGCGTCTCATCGCGGATTTCGTGATCGGTGCGCACGCCGCAGGCGTCGGTGCGCTGTTGACTCGCGACGCCGCTTTTTTTCGTCGAGCGTTTCCGGGCCTCAACGTACAAGAACCGTAAGAGCATCGGCGGCCGGCCGATGAAGCGTGGCAACACTCCATGTATCCAGCCTGCAACCGTTGCGCGCGTCGATTCGAGCAGCCGGTAGCGCGTCGAGCCAAGGGCGACCGCTAGACCGTTGGGGTAGCCGACACCCGCTGGGGGCGAGCCGCAGCGTGAGGACGAAGGCGGGCGCCGTGAGCCGCGAGCGGCCCGGCTCTACAAGAGGAGCGCGGGTCTCGCCGTTCTCAGCGCCGAACTTGAAAAGCCCAACCGGGCGCGCTGCCGGCTGGATTTTGAGCGCCGGGTGATGCTGGAATTTCGTGAATCGGTCGTTACGCCCGATGCCGGTCTGCGCGCGGGCACGGGATACCGCGGCCGGCAGGGCGACCGCGAGCAGCGCGCAGCGTGGCGATAGCGTACCGGACGAAACCTGCCGTCTTGGATACCCGCTGGTTCGGTATCGCCGTAGCCTTGGCGCTGCTCGCCGGTCTCTTTTTTCGCTTTTACAACCTTGACCGCAAGGTCTTCTGGGACGACGAGATCTACAGCGCGCTGCGCGTTCAGGGTTACACCGAAGCGCTCCTCGTCGAGCGAGCTGCCGAATTCAAGACTGCGGGCGACCTCCGCGCCGTGCTGCACTCGCCACGCGTACCGTCGGCGCGCGGAGCACTCGATACGATCGCGGGCTTGGCGACGGAGGAACCGCAGCACGCGCCGCTGTTTTATCTCCTCGAGCGCTTGTGGACGCACGTCTTCGGCTCCTCGCTGTTTTCAATGAGGTTCTTACCGGCGATCCTCGGCGCGCTGGCGCTGCCTGCGATGTATTGGCTGTGCCTCGAACTCTTCGACTCGGGGCGTGCGGCCTGGCTCGGTGCGGCCTTCGTCGCGATTTCACCCGTGCAGGTGCTTTACTCGCAGGAATTTCGCGAGTATAGCCTGTGGACGGTCGCCATCCTCGTGATGAGCGCGCTTTTCCTGCGGGCGGTCAGACTGATGACGCCGCTAGCCTGGGGGTGGTTTGCTGCGACGTTGACATTTTGCCTCTACGTCAGTCCGCTTTCGGCTCCGATCGCAGGCGGCTACGGCATCTATGTCGGGCTCGCGACGACGGCACCGCGCCGGCGCCGTGCCTTTCTTCCGGTGCTCGCCTATGCGATTGCTTTCGCCCTGTTCGCGCCCTGGCTGCTCCAAATCGCCGGCCACCTGCACCAAATCGATCGGGGTACCGAGCTCGGCGTGGGGCCGAGGATCATGCTCGCACAAACTGCCCGAACCTTCGTCGCGATGTTTAAGTTCGACTTCCTCGACCTCAATATCCTCAATAGCGCTTCGCGCAACGTGCTTCTTGCCGCCCCGGCCGCGATCTTCGTCCTCGGTGCGCTCTACGTGACGTGGCGGTTTGCGAGCACCAACGTACGCGGCTTCATCGTCACCTTGATGGCGGCGAACGTGCTACCGGTTCTCGCCCTGTATCTCTTCTCTTCGGCCGTCACGCTCAGCCCAGTCCGCTTCTTGCTTCCGTTCTTCTTGGCGGTCGATCTGACGCTCGTCGTCCTCTTCCGGACGATGATCGATGGAGTGGGCGTTTCACCCGCGCGACGCCGGTTCTGGGCTGCGGCTTTGGTGATCGTCGTCGGCGCGAAGCTCACGCAGTGCGCGCTGAGTTCTCAGGCGGTTACCTGGTGGAACACGCTCGAGCAAAATTCGATTTCGATTGCGCAAACGGTCGATCGCTCCCAGCGACCGCTGCTGGTCGACGCAGGCTACCTGGTCTATGCGCTCGCGCTCTCCGAGTATCTCAAACCAGACGTCCCCGTCGCGCTCTTTCCCAGTTGCTACCTCTGTGCTGGAGCACCGAACCGTGAACCGGGGCTCGCGAGCCTCCACCCGCAGCGCTTCAGCGACGTCTTCCTACTCGACCCCCGGAGGGACTTGCGCAGGCAAGTGCAAGCGGCGACGCGGTCCGATTCGAACCACCCGCACTATCTGTGCATCGACGTCTTTCACAGTTGCGCGAGCTCGCTGCGCCTTTTCCTCTAAACGAGTGCAAACTTGGACGATGCGGAACGCGGTCTCAGCCGATCGACACCAAGCGGCGAGTGATCGCTTCACCGGCAGCCCGAGGGTCGAGTTCGCGGAACGGGATCGCGTCCTTGGGCTCGCGGTCGTAGTACAGGACGGCGGTCCGCTCGTCGCTGTCGAGGGCCGCAACGACGGTCCCGCCGCTGCCGACCCAGATCGCCGAGTCCCAGGAAAGCTCCTCGGTCCGGACCTCGTCGCCGAGACGGGACCGAATCTCCGCGTTCACTCGGTCGAGCCATTGGTCAAACGTCAGAAGATCGGTCACATCGATACTCCAAATGGACAAGCCCCCCCAGCATACCCTAGCTCCGGCCCAAGAGCAAGCGGGTTTCCACAGATGTGCGCGGCGTCCCAATCGCTGGCGTCCCGACTGTGCCTTGACCCCGCCCGGGCAGAGGCGTATGATCAGCGTCTATGCCCCACGGTCGGTAACGCGTCGAACCGGGGGATCGCCCAGGCGATCCGGCGGTCGGCGCGATTTGGCGTTTCCGGGGATTCCCCGCCCCCCGGCGGCCGGCCAGGCCGCCCGTCGGCGAGCCCTCGGCGCCAGGCCCGGGTGTAGCGG
>JBOHTX010000134.1:0-5847 GCA_050733855.1 Vulcanimicrobiaceae bacterium | reverse complement strand
TGGGCGCACATCCGAACGGCCTTGCGTTCTCGGCCGACGGCAAAACGCTCTTCGTCGCAAACTGGGGCGGCGATACGGTCGATGCGATCGACGTCGCCTCGCGTTCGCTCGAGCGCGCGATCGCGGTCGGCGATCACCCCGAAGCGCTCGTTCTCTCGCGCGACGGGCGCTCGCTCTACGCCAGCGAGAGCGACGACGACGCGGTCGGCACGATCGACGTCGTGAGCGAACGGCGCGTCGCCGATCTCGACGTCGGCCCCTACGGCGGCCGGCTCTTCGGCGCGTCGCCGAGCGCGCTCGCGCTCTCCCCGGACGGCACGCGCCTGTACGTCGCATGCGCGGCCGCCAACGCACTCGCCGTGCTCGACCTGCGCGGCGCCTCAGCGCGTTTGCTCGGTGCGATCCCGGTCGGCTGGTATCCCACGGCCGTCGTCGCTCCGAACGGCGATGCGCTGATCGTCGCCGACGGGATGGGCGAAGGACCGCACGCGAACCCCGCATTTCGCCCGTTCGCGCGCCCGCCGGTCCGGCGCGGCTACGTTGCAACCGCGGCGCTCGGTTCGCTGCGCCGCATCGCGGTGCCAAACGACGATCAGGCCGCCGCCGGCCTGAGCGAAGTCCGCGCGCTTGCGGGTCCCAATCTTGCCGCAGCGATGAGCGGCGGGCCGGTCGCGCAGCGCGCGACGGTCGTGCGCGCGCACGGTCCGATCCGTCACGTCATCTACATTATCAAAGAGAATCGCACGTACGACCAAGTGCTCGGCGACCTTTCCGGCGCCGACGGCGATCCGCAGCTCGTGCTCTTCGGCGCGCGCGTCACGCCGAACGAGCACGCGCTCGCGCGCCGCTTCGGGATCCTCGACGACACCTTCGCCGATGCCGAGGTCAGCGCCGACGGCCACCTCTGGTCGGACGCGGCCTTCGCGAACGACTACGCCGAGCGGATGTGGCCGCCGGTCTACGGCGGCCGCCGCGACCTCTACGATTTCGGCGACGGCGGCGCGGCCGCACGCCCGCACAACGGCTTCCTGTGGGACGACGCGCTCGCGCACGGGATCGGCCTGCGCAACTACGGCGAGTTCACGAGTGAGGCTGCGACCGACCCGCCGGCGATCTTCTCGCACGATCCCGAACTCGCGCCGGTGACCGACCCGCGCTATCCCGGTTTCGACCTCGATTACAGCGATCTCGACCGCGAACGCGAATGGGCCCGCGAATTCGCCGCCTACGTGCGCGGCCGCGATCTTCCGCAACTCGAGATCGTCTGGCTCCCGAACGACCACACCGCCGGGACCGCTCCCGGCCGCCTTGCACCGACCGCCTACGTTGCGCAAAACGATCTCGCGCTCGGTCGCCTGATCGCAACCGTCTCGCACTCACCGTACTGGCCGAGCAGCGCGCTCTTCGTCCTCGAAGACGACGCGCAGGACGGGCCCGACCACGTCTCCGACCGCCGCATCACCGCCTACCTCGTCTCGCCCTACGCCGCGGGCGGCGTCCTCCACGAACACTACTCGACCGCCGGCATCCTGCACACGATCGAACTGCTGCTCGGCCTTCCCCCGCTCTCCGCCTACGACGCCGCCGCCCGCCCCCTGTATGCCGCCTTCAAACGCAGCGCCGATCTACGGCCCTATGACGCGCTCCCCGAAAGCGTCGATCTCAACGCAACGAATTCGTGGTCGACCACCGGCGCCGCCGCCAGCGCACGCCAAAACTTCAACGAAGAAGACGCCGTCGCGCCCGCCCTCCTCAACACCATCCTCTGGCACGCCATCCGCGGCCCGAAATCGACGCCCCCACCCTACGGCGCATTCGTAACGACCGCCGCGACCCGGTAAAAGTCCGCCACGAGCCGTCGGGCGGTGCGCCTCTGCGACGGGGCGTCCCAGCTCGTCGGCGGAGCCACCGAGGAGCGGGGCGACGAACCGCACGCCCTCGTGCGGCCTTCGGAGAAGGCGGGAGCGGGCGAGTGGGCGAGTAGCGCCCCGCACGGAGCGGGGCGCGGGCGTCCCCGGCGCAGAGGTGCGCCGCCCGACGGCGCCCCCGCACTTGCGTTCGAACGCCGCACGCAAAACGCCGCCCGCGGAAACCCGCGAGCGGCGTCGGCGAGTTGCGTCCGTGCGCCGGCGATTTCGAATTACAGCCCGTACGCCGACTTGAGATCCTGCATCGCTTGCGTCAGGACCGCGTGATAGTTGGCATCGGCCTTCCTGCCGTATTTCGCGTCGATGTCGTTCATCACCGCGACGTGGATCGGATGGGTGACGAGGTGATCGAGCATGTACTCGACGTCCCAGCCGCCGCTCGGCAGGGTGCCGAGGTTGTAGAGCGCGCCGGAGAGCGCCTTGCCGTCGGTCGGCGACGGATCGGGCTGCGACGGCAGCGGAACCTTGGCGGCCGTGACCTTCGCGAGCGAATCGTTGACCACGAAGTTGAAGACCGTCAGGAACGAGGTGACGTTGGCGCCGCCGAACTGCTTGGTGAGTTTGGCGACTTCGGCCGAGGTGTCGGCGCCGGCGAGCACGCCGACGAGTTTGGCCGAGTTGAAGTCGCTCGGGCCGCCGCCCGCGACGATCATCGACAGGGTGACGGGCAGATTCGGGGCACCGGTGTAGACGGGCGCATCGCTGAAGCGGGCGTGCTGCATCGCTGCGAGCGAAGGCACCGCCGCTCCGGCAGCGATCAGCGCGCCGGCGACAATCGTCGCCGCAGCGTGACGGATGTTCATCGAATATCTCCTACGAAAAAGCGGGTTGCATGAGGTAGCGTCGAGTGACGCACGCACCTCCCCAACGGTTTTGGGCGCCGCTCGGATGTACCCGACCCCAGGTCCGCTCCGGTCTTACGGCCCGAGCGCGAGCGAGTCGGCCCGCGGATCGCAGCCACCCGCGAAGGTTCCGCGCTCGCGGTCGATCGCGACCGCGTGCCCGTGACCGAGCGCGTGCTCGTAGGGCCCCAGCACCTCGAGCTTGTGACCGAGCGCACGCAGACCCTCGACCAGCGAGGGATCGAGGCGCGATTCGACCCGCAGTGCCTCGACGAACGGCGATTCCGAATCGCGACCATACACGAAGCGCGGCGCATCGATCGCCGCTTGCAGCGGAATCTCGCGCTCGTAGATCGCATGCAGGACTTGCACGTGCGTCTGCGGTTGGCCGTCGCCGCCCATCGTGCCGAAGACGAGTTCCGGCCGTCCGTCGCGCAACACCATCACCGGCGAGAGCGTATGCAGCGGTCGCTTGCCGCCGGCGAGTTCGTTGGGATGGCCGGCCTCGAGGCGAAAATATGCGCCGCGATTCTGCAGAAAGATGCCGGTCCCCGGCGCGACGAGACCGCTGCCGAAGTTCATGTAGAGGCTCTGGATCAGCGAGATTGCGCGGCCCTCGCCGTCGGCCGCGACGATCGCGATCGTTCCGCCGCCGCCCGGAGCCGGCTCGCGCGGGCGGGCTCGGGCGGGATCGAGGCGCGCACGCAGAGCGCGCAGCGCATCGTCCGCTACGAACGACGCGGGCAGGACGCGCATCGCATCCGGATCGGCGAACTCCGCGTCGCGCAGCGCAAACGCCTCTTTGATCGCTTCGATCGCGAGATGCGTCCACGCGAGTTCGTCGCGCGCGCCGTCCGCGCGCAGCGCACCGAGCACCATCGGCGCGACCAGCCCTTGCGAGTTCGGCGGATGCGCGAGCACCTCGCGGCCGTGCCAAGCGACGCCGAGCGGCGAGCCGAGTTCGGTCCGTTGCGCGGCGAGGTCGTCCGGTGTCATCGGATTGCCGAGCGGGTTCAAGCGCGCGCAGATCGCCGCGGCGACCGCGCCTTCGTAGAAGGCGACGGGACCGCGGCGGCGGAGGTCGGCGAACACGCGTGCGAGCGGCTCGTTCAGTGCCAGTTCGCCCGCGCGCAAGCCGCCACCCGCAAGCAACAACGCGCTCGCCTCCGGATCTTCGGCTAGGAGCGCAGCGTTGCGCGCGATCGAGTCCGCGACGAGATCGGTGACGACGTAGCCGTCGCGCGCATAGCGCTCCGCCGGCGCGAGCAGTTCGTCGAATCCCAGGCGCCCGTGCGCGCCGAGCAGATCCGCCCAGGCGCGCACGCAACCGGGCGCGGTAACCGTGAACGGACTGCGCAGCGGGATCGCCGCGTACCCGCGCGCACGGAGGTCGGCGGCCCCCAGTGACTGCGGCGCGCGGCCGCTGCCGTTGTACGCGAGCGCGGCTCCGATGCGCGGCTCGTAGACGAGTGCGAGCAGATCGCCCCCGAGCCCACAGCTCGCGGGGTACACGACCGCGAGCACCGCGCTGCTCGCGACCGCCGCATCGACCGCCGTGCCGCCGCGGCGCAAGACCTCGGCGCCGGCCACGGTCGCTTGTGCGTGCGGACTTGCGACCATCCCGCGCGCCGAGCGCGCGATCGCGCGCGAGGACCATGCGTGCCGTTCGGTCCGTTGCATCGGCCCGAGGTGCGGCGCGGGCGCCGAACGCCCCTGGCACGAGACCGCGCCACGTGCCGGCCGCGATCCCGGCAGAACCGGCAGGCGCCCGGCAGGACTGACGCTAACCAAGCCGGCCCCCTCTCGCCCACCACCAGGACGGAGGTCCGATGTCCACTCGCGCAACCGCGTCGCCGGCACCGAACCGTCGGCTGATCGCGCTCGCCGGAACGATCGTCATGATCTGCTTCGGCACCGTCTACTCCTGGAGTATTTTCACCCGTGCGACCGTCACCAAATGGTTCCCGAGAAGCGCGGCTTCGGGAGCGGCATGGTCGTGATGGGATTCGGGCTCGGCGCCTTCTTTTACAACCAATCTCGGTGCGCATCCCCGCCTTCAAAGCGATGAGCGGGCATGCGACCAAATTTCTGGCGGCCAAAGACGCGGCCTTGGCGGCCGGCGCGCCGCTCGACCCGGCGACGCTGCCCGCGAACGCGCAGTTCGGCGGCGCGGAAACGGCAACGCTGCTGCAGGTGTTCGTGGTCTCCGGAATCGTCTTCGCGCTCGTCGGCGGCCTGTGCGCGCTGCTGCTCTCGAACCCGCCCAGCGGCTACGCGCCGGCCGGGACGAGCGCGAGCACGTCGGCGAACCACCGCGACTTTTCGCCGCAAGAGACCTTGGCGATGCCGCAGCTCTACGCGCTGTGGCTGATCCTCTTCCTCAACGTCACCGCCGGAATTCTGATCATCAGCAATGCGGTTCCGATCCTGCAAGACCTCACCAAAGCCGGCCCGGCGACGGCGGCCGCGGTCTACGGCGGGGTCGCGATCTTCAACGGGCTCGGGCGCTTCTTCTGGGGCGCCATCTCCGACCGGATCGGCCGCAATCTGGCGTTCACTCTGATCTTCGGAACGCAAGTGCTGATCTTCTTCGCGCTCCCGCAACTGCACGATCTCTCGCTCGCCGCCGGCGCCTTCGCAATCGTCTTGCTCTGCTACGGCGGCGGCTTCGGCACCATGCCGTCGTTCACGGCCGATTACTTCGGGACGAAGTTCCTCGGCTACAACTACGGCATGATCATCACGGCCTGGGGCTTCGGCGGGATCGTCGGACCGATCATCGCGAGCCGCACCAAAGACCTCACCGGCTCGTTCACGAACGCGCTGGTCCCGGTCGCGATCATGCTCTTGATCGCCGCGATCATCCCGTTCTTCGTGAAGCCGCCGGCCGCAACGCTCGCTTCGCGCCTGGCGATCTAGCCCTAGTGGCCCGACGAGTGTGAAGGACGGCTGCGGAATTCGCGGGTGAAGATCATGCGCCGTCTCTCGCCGATCGCCGCCGTCGTCGCGTCCGCGAGCCTCGTCTCTTCGGGACTCGCGCGACCGGCCGGCTCGCAGGACGACGCGCGCGCGCAGTT
>JBOHTX010000133.1:0-5857 GCA_050733855.1 Vulcanimicrobiaceae bacterium | reverse complement strand
CAGCGGAGTCCGCTATCGCCGTTACACGCTCGGAACGGCGAACGCACGCTGGTCCACGAGCGGCCGCGCGCTGAGCGCGCACGTGAGCCTGGCGGGACCACTCGGGGATCTCGACGTCGCCGGCGGAGCGACCCTGCCCGCGCGCGCTCCGCTCGCGCGGACGCTCGAACGGACCCGACTTTCGCTCGCGCTCCACGCGCGCGGGCTCGATCTCGCGCGAACGCTGACCGCGGCAGAATATCCGCTGCCGCTTGCTGGCCGACTCGATGCCAACGCGCTGATCGCGGGAGACTATCCCGCGCTCGACCTGACGAGCGACGCACGCCTACGCGACGGACGCTTCGGAACGATCGCGATCGATGATGCGAAGCTGGCCGCACATGCGTCGCACGGCCGCGTCACGCTCGACCGCGCGCAGCTCGCGCTCGCCGGAGGAGAGGCGCAGCTCCACGGGAGCTTCGGGTTGGCGCACGGCGCGCCGCTGGCGCTCGAACTCGACGCGCAGAGCGCCGATCTGGGCCTGCTTTCGCAAACGCTGGCGCGATCGCTGCCGCTGGTCGGGCGGGTTTCGCTCGTCGCGCGCGTCTCCGGAACACGGCGCGCTCCGCGGGTCGCGCTCACCTTGCACGGATACGACATTGGCACGACGCACTTCCGCATCGCGAGCGTCACGGCGCAGGCACACGCCGAGCGCCGCCTGCTAAGCCTCGATGCGCTCAAGATTCCGCTTGCGCAAGGGAGCTTGTTCGCGACCGGAAGCGTGCCGCTCGATCCGCGGACGCTGCGCATCGAAACGGACGCTCCACTGGCATTCGCAGCGCGGGTCGACCAGGTTGGCCTCGCCCAGTTTTCGGCACTTGCTCCCAAGGGAACGGGCCTCGGCGGGTCGCTCGACGGTGCGCTGGCGCTCGGCGGCGACGTCGTGCATCCCTCGCTCGGAGGCACCCTCGCGCTGACCGGCGGTTCGTTCGTCGGACCCGCAGAACGCACGCCGATCGTGGGAATCGTCGGAAGTCTCGTCTTCTTTGGAAGCAGCGCGCATCTCGAGAACGCGCGCGCGCAGGTCGCGGGAGGAACGCTCGCCCTCTCGGGGAGCGCCTCGCTGCCGAGCTTGCGCGCGCCGGCACGCGAGCTTGCATTCTCGCTCGATGGGAGCGCGCAGGACGCGACGCTCGACGTTCCTTCGTATTTCCGCGGGCGCGTGAATGGGACGCTCAGCCTGCTGCGCACACCTCCGGCGCGCCCGCAACTGAGCGGTGCGCTCGCCTTCGATTCGACCCGCATTCCGCTCGCAGCGCTCTACAATCCGAACGCGTCCGCAAACAGTCCGCCGCAGCGGCTCCCGCCGCTCGACCTCGACCTGTTGGTCACGGCCGGCAACGACGTGCGGGTGCAGAACGGCGCGGTCGACGTCGCTGGGCAAGGGACGCTCGCGGTCGGTGGAACGCTTGCGGCGCCGACGCTCGCCGGTACGTTGACATCGAGCGGCGGCGGGACGCTCTCGTTTTACCGGACGTTTCGCTTGACGGCGGGAACGCTCGTATTCGCTGCGAAGGACGGGGTCTTTCCGCAGGTCGATGCGCGCGCCACGACCTTCGTCGCCAATCCGCCGACCGAGGTTCGCCTGCACGTCACCGGTCTTGCTCCCAACTTGCACGTCGCCTTGAGTTCCGATCCGCCCTACGCGCGCGATCAGATTTTGGGCCTCGTGGTCGGCGCGCAAGCGCTCGGTGCGGTCGGCGGGCTGCAGCCGGGGAGTTCCGTCGCCGTCAATCCCCTGACGGCGGCCGCCGAAGGACAGCTCGGCGGCCTGTTGGCCCGGAATCTGCTCGATCCGCTGGGCGCGCAACTCGGCGGGGCGCTCGGGCTACAAAATTTCGCAGTCGGCTACGAACCGGCCGGCGGCGGGTTCGACATCAGCGCGAAGAAGCGGCTCTTCGGGACGGTCGATGCGGTCTACGCCCAATCGTTCTCGTTTCCGCGCCGCACGAGTTACGGATTGCGCGCCTCGCCGAACGCCGCAACCGCGCTCCAACTCACCTTCTTCTCACAGCCCGACGCAAATCAACTCGCACCCGTGACGCTCTCGGGGATCCTCACCTCGAATCCGGCGGTCAGCGCGGCCGAGCCGCTCAACGGGACGAGCGGCTTCTCCTTTTCGCTGCAACGCAAGTATCCGTGAGACCCGCCCTGGCCCTCGACGAATCGCGCCCGATCTGGGCCGCGATGCTCAGCTTCCTGTTGCCGCTGCTCCTCAGCAACATCTTGCAAGCACTCGGCCAAACGGCGAATCAAATTTACCTCGGCCACCTGGTCGGCGTCCGGGCGCTGGCCGCGGTCTCGGCGATCTTCCCGATCATCTTCTTCTTGATTTCGTTTCTGATCGGCTTGGGCAGCGGCAGCACCGCCTTGATCGGTCAAGCGTACGGCGCCCGTGAGTTCGACAAGCTCAAGGCGGTCGCGGGAACGACGCTCGCCCTTGCGCTCGGCCTGGGGACGCTTGTCGGCGCGGCCGGTTTCTTTCTCGCGGAGCCGATTCTGCGGGCGATGGGGACGCCCGGCGACATCTTCGCGATCTCGCTCGGCTACGCCAAGATCGTGTTCGCCGGAATGCCGCTGCTGTTCGTGTACCTGATCTACACGACGTTCTTGCGCGGGACGGGCGACGCGCAGACTCCGTTTTGGGCGCTGGTCGCGACGACCGTGGTGACGATGGCGATCTCGCCGGTTCTCATCATCGGGCTCTTCGGCGTCCCGCGCCTCGAGACCGACGGCGCCGCCGCCGGAAACCTCGGCGCGACCTTCCTCGGTCTGATCGGACTGCTCGTGTATCTGGCCCGCAGCCGGCATCCGCTCGCACTCGACCGCGCGATGCGCGCGAACCTGAAGCTCCAGTGGCCGATCGTGCGGCGGATCGTGCAGATCGGCGTCCCGACCGCGATCAACACGGTGATGGTCTCGCTGGCCGAGATCGCGGTCTTGGCCTTCGTCAACCGCTACGGCTCGCGCGCGACCGCGGCCTACGGCGCCGTCAACCAAGTCGCAAGCTACGTCCAGTTCCCGGCCGTCTCGATCGCGATCGCGACCTCGATCTTCGGCTCGCAGGCGATCGGGGCCGGGCGCCAAGAGCGCCTCTCCAAGATCGTCCGCTCCGCGGTCGCGCTCAACTACGCGATCGAAGGCACGCTGATCCTAGCCGGCTACCTGCTCGCGACCGGCTTGATCTCGCTCTTCGTCACGGACGCGCCGACGGTCGAGATCGCGCACCGCCTCTTGATGATCACGCTCTGGAGCTACGCGATCTTCGGTAACGCCCGCATCCTCTCGGGTCTGATGATCGCAAGCGGGACGGTCGTTTGGCCGACCTTCATTTCGGTTTTCTCGATTTGGGGGATCGAAGTTCCGGTCGCGTACGTTGCGATGGGGGCCATCGGCCTCGCCGGCGTGTGGTTCGGATACCCGGCCTCGTTTGCCGTCGGTTTATTGCTGCAGTACCTGTACTACCGCTTCGTCTGGAGCCGCCGCCGCATCGAGCGGCTGATCTGAGAAGCCGGCCGCTGTGCGCGTGACCGAACAGCATGTCGTTGCCGCGCGGCTGCGGGCCGCGGGCTGCGTGTTTGCCGAAGACGAAGCGGCCTTGCTCTCCGGCGCGGCGCGCACGCCCGTGGAACTCGCCGAGTTGGTCGCGCGGCGCGTCGCCGGAGTGCCGCTCGAGCAGATCCTCGGTTGGACCGAGTTTTGCGGACGTCGGATCGTCGTCGAGCCGGGAGTCTTCGTCCCTCGCCGCCGCAGCGAACTGCTGGTTCGTGCAGCCGCAGCACTCCTGGGAGCGGTCTCGCGTCGCCGAGCGCGCGCCGGCGGTGCGCCGCGCACGGTCGTGGTCGATCTGTGCTGCGGTTCGGGCGCCCTGGGAGCCGCACTCGCCGCCGCCGTGGACGCGGTCGAGCTGCACGCGGTCGACATCGCTCCGGCCGCGGTCGCGTGCGCGCGCCGGAACGTCGGCGGCGCCGTCTACGAAGGCGATCTGTACGAACCGCTCCCCGCATCGCTGCGCGCGCGCGTCGACCTCGTGGTCGCAAACGTGCCCTATGTGCCCACTGCGGAGATCGCGCGCTTACCGCCGGAGGCTCGCCTGTACGAGCCACGGATCGCACTCGACGGCGGGGCCGATGGGCTCACCGTCGTTCGGCGGGTCAGCGCGGAGGCTCCGCTTTGGTTGGCACCCGGCGGCCGGCTTCTCGTCGAGGCGAGCAAGCGCCAAGTGCCCGCCGTCTGCGAGATCTTTACGCGCGCCGGCCTCTGCGCACGCGTCGTCGTCTCCGGGGACCTCGAAGCGACCGTCGTCAGCGCTCGGCGACCCGCGAGAGCGCGCCGCCGCGCGACCGGACGCTAGGCGGCGATCGCGCGCAGGCGTTTGGGATCGAGCACGACCACGTGCCAGGTGCGCATGTCGATGATCTGATCGTCCCAGAAGCGGTTGAGGATGCGGTTGACCGTCTCGCGGGTCGTGCCGATCATGTTGGCCATCTCTTGATTGGTGAGCCGAAGCGCGATCCGCGTGCCTCCTGCGACCGGCTGGCCGAAGTTTGCGGCCAGGTCGAGCAGCAGCCCGGCAACGCGCGCCCGGATATCTTGCGAGACGGCGGCCGAGATCGAACGGTTGGCGGCGCGCAGACGGCCGGCAAGCGCGAGCACGAGCAGGCGACCGATCTTAGGATTTCGGTCGAGCAAGGGTAGGAAGTCTTCCCGTTCGATGGCTCCGACCTCGACCTCGTTCAGCGCACGGACGGTGGCGGAGCGCGGCGCCGAATCGAAGATGCTCATCTCGCCGAAGAAATCGCGTTCTTTGAGGATCGAGAGAATCGTTTCACGACCGTCGTGGCCGATCCGCACGACGGCGACCGAGCCCGCCAGGATCACGAAGAGCGAATCGCCGGCTTCGCCCTCGCGGACGATGATCGCATGCTTGCGGTAGCGCCGCGCTTCGAGCAGGGTCGCGACTTCCGACAGCTCGGCGAGCCCGAAATCGTGGAAGAGCGGTATTTTTCGAAGCGATTCGATGCCGAGAAGGCGCGAGCGGTCGCCGGCCGGCTGGGCGGAGAGCATACCCGAGGTATCGGCCGCCCGAGCCTACTCGTTGAGGCGGGCGGTCAGCGGCAGCCCGCCGCGGTCGTAGCGCGCGCCGAGCAGCCAGCGCACGAAGAGCGAATAGCTGGCGTAGCCGGTTGCCACGCCGTTGCGCTGCAGGTAGGCGCCGTAGGCGAGCCGCTGGATCCGTTCGATCAGGGGGTTGCGGCGAGCCAGGTAGCGGCGCACGATCTCCCCGACGTCGGCGTCGGCGAGCGGCGAGAGCGCCCGGGCCGGATGGGCGCTCTGCGGCAGGTTAAACCAGACGAGCAGCCAGCCCGAGTATTCCAGCAACGGATCGTGCGAACGCGTGCAGGCGAGGACCGAGATGTAGTTCGCTTCGGTTTCGTCGGCAAAGCCGGAAAGGTGACCCCACTCGTGCGCGTAGAGCGCCGGCCGCTCGACTGCGGTCGCACCGGGATCGAGGTTGATCTCGTGCGTCCAGGGATCGGTGAACCCCGAGGTCCCCGAAAGCCCGAAGAAGAGCGCGAAGATCGTGGGCTTGACGCGCGGCGGAGCGAAGCGCGCGCGGTCGCCCAAACGCGCAATCACCGCCTCAAAGCTCGGCACCAGGCGTCTTTGGAGCGGACCGAGCGCGGGCGATTCGGCATGCGCGCCCGGTGCCAGCGAATCGAGCGCTGCGGCGGCGCGAGTCGCGAGCGCGTCGAGCGCCTGCGGGGTCACCCGGCGCTCGTCGATGGGAATCTTCTGCGCGAGCGGGATCCGTGCG
>JBOHTX010000132.1:0-5867 GCA_050733855.1 Vulcanimicrobiaceae bacterium | reverse complement strand
GGCGCGAAGAGGTCGCCGAGCGCGCAGAGATCAGCGTCGCGCTCTACGCCTGGCTCGAACAGGCGCGCGATGTTCCGGTCTCGCGCCGAACGAGCGAGTCGATCGCGGCTGCTCTACGGCTCGACGACGCAGAACGGGCACATCTGCTTGCGCTCGCGTTCGTCGAGGACGGTGCACGCAGTGAGGAAATCTCGCCGTCTCTGCACCGCATGGTCGAGTCGCTCTCGACCCATCCGATCTTCGTGCTGGATCACCTCTGGGATATCGTCGTCGCGAATCCGGCGACCCAGGCGGTTTTCGGACCGATCGTCGGCTCGGTCAACATCCTCGAAGCGGTGTTCACGTCCGAATCGGTGCAAGCGCGCTTCTCGAATTGGGAGGTTGCCGGACAAAATCTGCTCGAGATGTTTCGCTTCGACTATGCTCGCTTCGCGGACGATCCGCAAGTGACGGGTCTCGTCACGCGCCTGCGCGCCTCAAGCGAGGTCTTCGACCGGCTGTGGCGGCTCTACGGCGTGCGCACACATCCGCGCTCGCTGCCGGCCCGCGAAATGCGCCATCCAGCTGCGGGCCGGCTACTGCTCGAAGCGACGACCTATACCGTCGACGAATCGCCGGGCTTGCGGCTGCTCATGTTTACGCCTCAGGACGAAGCGACGGCGGCGCGCATCGCACAGCTTGTGGCGCGCTCGGCAATGCCGGCAAAATGATGTTCGGGCGCTGTCAGGCTCGGCGGCGCGAAGCGGCGACGAGTTCGTCGAGCAGCTTCTCGGGGTCGGTCCCGACGATCGGCGCTCTACCTTCATCGGCGCCGATGAAGCCTTCGCGCCGCGCGTTCGCGAGAAATGCCAGGAGCGCAGCGAAGTACCCGTCGACGTCGAGCAACCCCGTAGGCTTGTGGTGGAAGCCGAGCGTCTGGTGCGTGATCGCTTCGAACAGTTCTTCGAGCGTTCCGAAGCCGCCGGGGAGGGCGAGGAACGCGTCGGCGAGCGCGTGCATGCGCGCCTTCCGTTCGTGCATCGTTTCGACGACCTCGAGTGCGGTCAGCCGCGGATGGGCAACGTCGCGCTCGATGAGCCTGCGGGGGATGATCCCGACCGCCTCGCCGCCCGCCGCGAGCGTGGCGGCCGCCAGCGCCCCCATCACGCCGTGCGCGCCCCCTCCATACACGAGGCCAATGCCGCGCTGCGCGAGCAACGTTCCGATGTGACGTGCGCTCGCAACGTAGCGCGGATTTCTGCCGGGTTGCGAACCGCAGAAGACGCACAGCCGCACCGGTTTTAGCGGCGGGCGGCGGTCAGCCGAGCGATCGAGGTTTGTAGCGCGGCCAGCGCCCGCAAGCTCGCGACGACGAGGCGCGCCGCGGCGCGCGGATGGGCGGCAAACGCGAGCGCGAGCGCGCTCGGATCGATCCCCCCGCTCCCGTCGCGCGCGCGCTCGAGTTCGGGGAGCCGGTCGTCGATGCCGTCGCTTGCGACCTTCACGACGGCGAGCGGTATGCCGACTTCGCGGAGGCGTCGCGCGATCGCAAAACTTTCGAGATCGACTGCCTGCGCGGTGTAGCGCTCGCCCAGCGCGCGCTTGCGGGCCGGCTCGACCACGATATCCTCGCCCGCATATGCGCGAATCCCACTTTGCGCACCGGGCAAGCGCGCAGCGGCCCGCGCGGCAACCGTGGGGTCGAGCGGCAGCGGCGCGCCGGCGGGCGGCACGATCTCGCCGTAGATCAACCGGTCGCCCACGACGAACGAGGGGGAGAGCAGACCGCACAGGCCGGTCGCGAGCACGGAACGCGCCCCGCCGCGGGCGAGCGCTTCGTCGACCGCGATGCCCGCCGCATGCGCGCCGATCCCCGTCTCGAAGAGGCGCGTCGTCCCGGACGAATGCGCCAGCCCGCGCCGGACCGCGGCCGCTTCGGGGCCGCGCGGAACGAAAATCAGATCGAACACGCCGCGCGCCTCCGGCGCGTCAGCCGCCGATCACCGAGGCGAGCGCACGCAAGACGTTCTTGGGCCGCATCGCATCTTCGGCCGCCGTCGGCTCGAAGCCGCAGTGCACCATGCAATCGCTGCACTTCGGATTGCCGCTCTTGCGGCCGTACTGCGACCAGTCGGTCGTCTCGAGCAACTCCGCGTAACTCGCGCAGTAGCCCTCGCCGAGCAGATAGCACGGTTTCTGCCAGCCGAAGAGCGAGTACGAGGGCATCCCCCAGGGCGTGCACTCGTAGTCCTTCTCGCCCATCAAGAAGTCGAGAAACAGCGGGCTCGCATTGAAATTCCAACGCGCAGTCTTCTTGCGGTAGGGTGCCAGGATCTCGCGGAAGAGCGCCTTGGTCTGCGCCGAGTGCAAAAAGTGCTCCTGATCCGGGGCCTTCTGGTAGGGATAGCCGGGCGAGACCATCATGCCGTCGACCGCCAGTTCGCGCATCGCGAAATCGAAGAAGGCCTGGACCTCCTCGGCCTTGGCGTCGTTGAAGACCGTGGTGTTGGTGGTGACCCGAAAACCGCGCGCCTTGGCCGCCTTGATCGCCTTGACCGCAACCTCGAAAACGCCCTGGCGCGCGACGGCCTTATCGTGCGCGGGCTGGAGCCCGTCGAGGTGAACCGAGAACGAAAAGTAGTCCGAGGGCTCGAATTTATCGAGGCTCTGCTCGAGCCGGATCGCGTTGGTGCACAGGTACACGAACTTCTTGCGGGCCACCAAACCGCGCACGATCTCGTCGATCTGCGGATGCAAGAGCGGCTCGCCGCCGGGGATCGCCACGATCGGCGCACCGCACTCCTCGGCGGCCCGGAAACACTCCTCGGGCGTGAGGTGCCGCCGCAGGACCTCGACCGGATGCTGGATCTTCCCGCAGCCGCCGCAGGCGAGGTTGCAGCGGAAGAGCGGTTCGAGCATCAGGGTCAGCGCAAAGCGCTTGCGTCCCCGCAGTTTTTGGCCGATCACGTAGCGGCCGACCACCGCCGCTTGCTTCAAAGTTACTGCCATCGTGCGTATCTTTCTCTTTTCCGGAGTAGAAATCCGTGCTCGCGGAACCAGGAAACCGCCCTTGCGAGCGCGGCCTCGATCGGTCCGGCGCAAAAGCCCAGCTCGTGCCCGGCCTTCGAGGCATCGTAGAACATCGTCTCGCCGCTCATTCTGACCGCATCGATCGCAATCTCCGGCTTCCGCCCCAGGTGACCGAGCAGCCCTTCGTCGAGGTAGGCGGCCAGTAGCGGGACCGCGAGCGGAAGCTCCCAGCGGGGCGCCGGCCGCCCGCTCTGCGCTCCCAGCCGGCGCAACAGCTCCGCGAGCCGAAGGTTTTCGCCGCCGAGGATATAGCGCTCGCCGCTGCGGCCGCGCTCGAACGCCAGCAGGTGCCCCTGCGCCACGTCGGCGACATCGACCACGTTCAGGCCCGTCGCCGGGACGGCCGGCGGAATCTGACCGCGCAGGAAGCGCACCAGGAGCTCGCCGGTCGGGGTCGGCTTGCGATCCCAGGGGCCGAGCGGCGTCGAGGGGTTGACGATCACGACGTCTTGTCCGGCGCGCGCGGCCGCGGACGCTTCCTGTTCGGCGAGGTATTTCGAGCGCTTGTAGGCGCCGATCAGCGCGTCGGGCGGGCTCTGGAAGCGTTCGTCGGCGGGCCGATCGTGGCGGACGCCGATCGCAGCGACCGAACTCGTATACACCGTTCGGGGGATGCCTGCGCGGCGCGCGGCCGCAAGAATCGCGCGCGTGCCGGCGACGTTGCTCGCCATGAGTTGCGCGCGGTCCCGCCGCAGCAGACTGTAATGTGCGGCGCAATGAAAGAGTGCGTCGGCGCCCGCCATCGCGTCGGCCAGCGCGGGGTCATCGAGCGCGCCGACCACGGTTTCGAGGGCGAGCCCTTCGAGGTTTCGCAGGTCGCTTGCCGGACGTACGAGCGCGCGAACCCGCCAGCCGGCCGCGAGCAGCGCGCGGGCCAGATTGGCGCCGACGAACCCCGTCCCGCCGGTGAGAAAGGCAAGCCGGCCGCTCACGCCTGCTGCGGGCGGCGAAAGCGGTCGCGCAGATCCTCGAGCAGCGTGTAGACGATCGGGACGACGACCAGGCTCAGCACGGTCGAGGTCACCAGCCCCCCGATGATCGCCACCGCCATCGGCGCGCGCAGTTCGGCGCCCGCGCCGAAGCCGAGGGCGATCGGTAGCATGCCGAGAATGGTGGCGGTGGTCGTCATGACGATCGGCCGCAGACGTTGCGCTCCGGCCTCGGCGATCGCTTCTCCGCGCGGGAAGCCGAGAGCCCGCAGTTTCTCGATCCGATCGACCAGCAGGATCGCGTTCTTGTTGACCAGGCCGAAGAGAAAGATGACGGCCATCAGCGAGATGATCCCGAAGTCGTCGCGCGTGATCCACAGCGCGAACAGTGCACCGACGATCGAGAGCGGCAACGAGATGCCGATCGCCAGCGGGTCGATCCAGGAGCGGAAGAGCGCGAACAGGACGACCAAGATCGCCACGACCGAGAACGCCAGCGCGATCCCGAAATTGCGGAAGGTGCTGACGGCGTCGGCAGAGTTCCCGCCGAAGCGCAAGACGATCCCTTTGGGGACGACCTTTTTGGAAAGCGCGACGATCTGGTCGTTGGCATTGCCTACTTGAAAATTCGGCAGCAGGCCGGCCGTGATTTGGACGGCGCGTTTGCCGTCGACGTGTTCGATCGGCGAGAAGGGGGTGCCGTCCGGGAGCCCGGTCGCGGCCACGTCGACGAATCCGGGTGTGCGCGCGAGCAGCCGCTCCATCTGCAGGCCGACCGAGCGCAAGCGCGCGATATCGCTGCCGGTCAGCGCAAACTGCACCGGAGCGGCACTGAGCGTTCCGACGAAGGGCACGTCCTTGACGGTCGCGACCACGCCGTCCAAGCTCGGCAAGCGCTTGCGGACCGCGTCCTCGATCTCGACCGTCTTGCGCGTCCGGTCCGCCCGCAAGTGCACGTCGATCGTACCGGCGTTGTTTTGGCCCGTTTGTGCACCGATCGAGGTGTAGACGCGCGTCACATCGGGATCGCGGGCGACCGCGTCTTCGAGCTTGTCGGCGGTGGCGATGACGTCGCCGAGCGGCGTGCCGAGCGGGGTCTGAAAATCGACGATGAATTCGCCGCGATCGAGGTGCGGAATAAAGCCCTTGGGGATGAACGGAATCAGAGCCAGGCCGGCCAGGAAGGCCGCGATCGCAAGCGCGACGACCGCCGGGCGATGGGCCAGCGCCCAGCCCAAGATGCGCCGGTAGTGCGGATGCTTGCCGGCGCGGTTCGGATCGACCGCGCGCTCCGCGGCCGGGCGCCGGAGCCAGGCAGCAGCCAGCGTCGGCGAGAGCGTCCTAGCCGCGAGCAGCGAGAACAGCACGGCGGAAGAAGCGGTCAGGCCGAACGGCCGGAAGAACTGGCCGAGAGTTCCCTGCATCAGGCCGATCGGCAGGAAGACGGCGACGACCGTCAGCGAGGCGGCGACCAGCGTCAGGCCGATCTCCTTGTTGGCGGCCAGGGCTGCGACCGCGGCCGTCTCGCCGGCTTCGAGATGGCGCACGATGTTCTCGACCGCCACGATCGCGTCGTCGAGGATCACGCCGACTACGAGCGCGAGCGCCAGCAGAACGATCGTATCGAGCGCGAAGTGGAAGATCGCGATGACGAGGGTCGTACCGAGCAGCGAGACCGGGATGGCGAGCGCGGAGATCGCGGTCGCGCGCCAATCGCGCAAGAAGGGCAGGATCACGAGGACCGCCAGGGCGACCGCGAGCAAGAGCGCCTCTTGGGTGGCGCGCGAGGTCTCGCGGATGAAGGTTGCTTGCGTCGAAGCGACCACGATGTTCGCACCCGGTTCGCCGCGCGCGAGCGCGGCGACGCGC
>JBOHTX010000131.1:0-5889 GCA_050733855.1 Vulcanimicrobiaceae bacterium | reverse complement strand
CGGTTGGCATCCGGCTTTCCGGCCTCGGCCCAGATCGCGTTTACGGACTGCGCACCTGCCGCGCTGGGGCCCGCGCCGGAGTCCATCGTCTTTCGCTTCGACGGCAGCGAGGAACCGTGCCTCATCGTCGCGCAGCTCGCCGGCCGAACCCGCCGGCTGGCCGTACCGGCGGCGCTCTGCGGCGCGGTCGTCGTTACACCCGCAGCGCTCGCGCTTCGGCGTTCGCGGGCCGGCTCGTGTGCACCGCAGCGCTCGCAAGCGATACGCGGCATTCCGATCCGTCCCGGCCTGCGGCTCGCCGGGCCGCGGCTTGCGCGCGTGCTGCCGGGGCAGGCACGCGCCTTTCGGGCGGACGTCTACGGCGACGGCGAACCGGCCGTCATCCTCGAGAACGCGCGCGTCCGGCTCGTCCTCGAGCCGCGGGCCGGCGCGCGCGCCTTCGTTTTCGAAGACCTGGGCTCGGGTGCGAGTTGCTTTTCGACGACCGGCGCCCTGCGCGACGGCTGGTTGCGTTCGCCGCCGCCTTCGCCGACCGATAAGATCGCCGCCTACACCCATCCCTTCCCGGCCGGCACCTTCAATCGGCCGTATCGCGCGACGATCTTGGACAGCGGGCGGCTCGCGCGCGTGCGCTTTGCCTACGATGCTCCCGACGTCGTGCCGGCCGGCGCGCGCTACCGGCGCACCGTGACGCTTGCGCCGGGTGCGAACCGCTTCATCGTCGACGAGCGCGTGCAGTTTCCCGGCGGAGGGCGAGCGGCGCATCAGCGGGCCGTACGCTACGATGCGTTGGCGCTCGGGGGCGGGGCGCGCTCGCTGCTGCTCTTGACGCCGGAGCCGCGCGCCTTCGTGGCGCGCGTTTCGTTCGCGCTCGAGGGAACCGCCTTCGGTCTGTACGACGCGCGTACGCGGGAGCTGGTGACGATCGCCTGGCGCCGCGACGACGTCGAAGGGGCGACGGCCCTCGAAGAGGACGCGCAGACGATCGTGCGGCTCGTCTTCGCGCCGGCTGGTAGCTCGCGCGTGGTCTACAGCTTCAGCCGCGCGGCTTCGCTTGCGGCGGCGCGCGCTGACCTCGCGCTCGCCGCCCGCGCCGTGCAAGGGCCGCTCGCGGCCCGGGCGAAGAATCTGCGGGTCGTGGGGAAGTGGCGGAACGGTCTACGCGATCGCCTCAAAAGCGATTGAGCCTCGTGCTCTTGTGGGTTCGAATCCCACCTTCCCTAAGAACGGGGCGGCGTGCCCCCCATTGCCCCCCGGGCCGGCACTCGCCGGCCAATTGCTGATGTCATGATCTTTGAGGCGGGTCCGCTGCGCGGCGAGCTACGCGTCGCGGGCGATAAGTCGATCTCGCACCGCGCCCTGATGCTCGGTGCGCTCGCCCCCGGCCGCTCGCGGATCGAGCGCCCCACTCGCGGCGAGGACCTGGCCGCCACCCGCGACGCGCTGGTCCAGCTCGGCGCGCGGATCGAAGAGGCGGGCGACGACGCGCTCGCGGTCGACGGCGGCGAGGTGCACGATCCCCACGCTCCGATCGATGCGCGCAATTCCGGGACGACCACGCGGCTCCTGATGGGACTCTGCGCCGGTCACGGCATCGCCGCGCGATTCGACGGCGATGCGTCGCTGCGGCGGCGCCCGATGGAACGGGTCGCGCGTCCACTGCGCGCGCTCGGCGCCGAGGTCAGCACGACCGCCGGCCGGCTGCCGGTCTTCGTGCGCGGGATCGCCCGTCCGCCGGGCGGCAACTTCGCGCTCGAAATTCCTTCGGCACAAGTGAAATCGGCGATCCTGCTCGCGAACCTGCGGGCGCCCGCGAGCGTGCGGATCACGGGCGATGCCTGCTCGCGCGATCACACCGAGCGCATGCTGCAGCGCTTCGGACGCACGATTCGCTTCGACGGCCGCACGATCGAGCTTGAGCCGGGTTCGCTCGCCCCGGCCCACATTCGCGTCCCGGGCGATCTCTCGGCGGCGGCGTTCTTCATCGCCGCGGCGACGATCACGCCCGGCAGCGAGGTGCTTCTTCGAGAAGTCGGGGTAAACCCGACCCGCAGCGGTTTCCTCGACGCGCTGCGCGCGATGGGTGCAAACATTGCGCTCGAACGGCTGCAGGAGCTCGACGGCGAACCGGTCGCCGATCTGCGCGTCCGCGCGGCGGCGCTCGGCGCGACCCGCATCGACGGCGAGTTGGTGGTTCGCGCGATCGACGAGATCACGATCTTGGCGACGGTCGCGGCTCATGCCCGCGGCACGACTCAAATCCGCGACGCGGCCGACCTGCGCGGCAAAGAATCCGACCGGCTGACGACGATCACCGAAACGCTGCGCGCCTGCGGCGTCGGGGTCGAAGAATATCCCGACGGGCTCGATATCATAGGCGGCCAAGCGCGCGAACCGGGTCGCACCCTGCGGACCTACGGCGATCATCGCATCGCGATGGCGATCGCGACCTTGGCCGCGCCGACCGGCGTCCACCCGATCGACGACGAGACGTGCATCGCCGTCAGCTACCGCACCTTCGTGCGCGACTGGGCGCGCGCGCAGGGCCGCGCGACGAGCGCTTAGCCGAGCAAGAGGCGAACCAGATTCGGGAGCGTGACGGCGAGCCCGGTCGCGCGCCCGAGTCGCTCGCGCGAGCGCTCGAGTGCGAGCACGGCCTCGCGCGCCCGCACGAGCGCGTGGCCAAACGCTCGCGCGCGTCCGGAGGCCGCCTCGATCTGGGCGGCCGTCGTCGCGATCCGCTCCGGAAGGTCCGTTCGCCCGACCTCGGCGAGACGGTCGACGAATCGTAAGGCCGCGCGCACGAGCACGACAAGGCCGACCAGCATCAGGACGAGCGCGAGCGCGACGCCCACGACGATCGCGATCGCGCCGGGCACCTTAGGCGGCTGCTTCGGGCTTCCCCGAGCTCGCGGGTTTCGCAGCGCTTGAGGTTGCGTCGCCGGACTTGGCCGGGGTCGACGTGCCCCCGCCGGCTTTCGCTTCGCTCGAGCCGCCGTCGCTCGGCTTGGCTTCGCCGTCCTTGGCAGCGTTCGGCGATGCGCCGGCGGCGCCGGCGCCTTCCGCCGAGCCGCTCTTGCCCTTGCGCGAGTCGTTCACGTAGAAGCCCGAGCCGCGAAAGATGATCGGCGCGGGCCGGAAGACGCGTCGCAGCGCGCTGCCGCAGGTCGGGCACCCCTCGCTCGGCGTCTCGCGAAAACCGTGCCGGATATCGGTCGAGGTGCCGCACGCGGTGCATTGGTACTCGTAGGTCGGCAACTAACCCCTCGTGTTGTAAACGCGTGGCATTGCAGCCAGTATACGCCGCATTAGCACTGTCCGTCAACGACTGCTAGCATCGTCGCTCCCGCCGCCGAAGCCTTACAGGTCGGCAAGCGCCCCGTCGCGTTCCCCGAGGTCGAACTCGACCAGGCCTTTGAAATGGACGAGCGAGGCATCGAGGTCCCGACGCAGGCGGCGGCGCGACGAGAGCCGGTCGGCGAACTCGCCGACGAACCCGCTGTAGCGCGGGTAGGCCAGGCGAGCGACGACCCGGCTGCGGTCGCGGCGCCGTTCGATCCGGAAATCGAGCCGGCGCCGCAGCGAGTACGCGCCGACGAGCGAGAGATGGTGCCCTTCGAGGTAGCGGTCGACTTCGTAGAGCTCGACCGCCTCACCGGGGATCTTCGAGCGCAAGGCGATCTCGCTGCCGAGCACGAGCGGGGCGTCCTTGCCGTCGAGCCGTTCGGCGCTGCGGACGAACGCGAGCCACACGGGCCAGCGTTCGACCGCGCACAGCCGCTCGAAGACGAGCGCGGCGTCCGCCTCCACCTCGGCGGCGGCCACGAGGTCCGCGCCTCGCCGCCGCTCCGGCCCAGCCGTCATGGGTCCATACGCTTCGGCGGCGGTCCTAAAATTTCCGGCCGCGCCCACAACCCGTGGGGCCAGCCCAATGCCGGCCTACGACCGGTGGGGGCTCGGGTGCCGCCACGTCACTTCGAGCGCAGCATGCCGGCACCGCAAACGCTCCCTAATCGCTAGACCGTGATTGCACCTTCTCCGACGCCGCGTGCGAAGGCGACCAGGGTCTCGATGCCGGCCCCGAGGGCAGCTTCGTCGATTCGGAACTTTGGGCTGTGCCCGGGGTGGATGGCGCCGAGCCGTTCGTTGCGGATTCCCAGGCGCACGAGCACCGCCGGCACGCGTTCGGCGAAGTAGGCGAAGTCTTCGCCACCCATCGTGGGCGCAGGGCAGGCGAGCGTGAGCGCGCTCGTGTGTTCGAGGAACGCGCGCAGCGATTCCGCGAGCGCCGGATCGTTGCGGACCGGCGGGTATCCGTAAACGACGTCGAGGCGCGCGCGCGTCCCGTAGGCGGCGGCGACGCCCTCGACGATCCGGCGCGCGCGCGCTTCGAGGCCGTCGCGGAGCGCGCGATCTTGGGTGCGGAAGGTCCCCGTCATCGTCACCCGGTCGGCGATCACGTTGTTCCGGTAGCCACCGTTGATCGTCCCGATCGTCACCACGAGCGTGGCGAACGGATCGGTTTCGCGCGCGGCGAGATTCTGCAGCGCCAGCACCGTCGCGGCGGCGGCCGGGATCGCGTCCACGGCGCTGTGGGGCGCGGCGCCGTGGCCGCCGACCCCTTCGATCTCGATGCGAAATTCGTCGGCCGCGGCGTTGCAAACGCCCGGCAGAATTCCGATCGTGCCGGTCGCGAGGCGCGAATCGACGTGCAACATCGCGATCGCTTCGACCGCCGGCTCGTCGAGCACGCCCGCTTCGATCATCGGAAGCGCGCCGCCCGGCCCTTCCTCCGCGGGCTGAAAGATCAGGACCGTCGTTCCGGCCAGCCGCTCGCGCTCGAGCTGCAAGAGGCGTGCGGCGGCGAGCAGCATCGCGGTGTGCGCATCGTGTCCGCAGGCGTGCATCTTGCCCGCAACGAGCGAGGCGAACGGCTCGCCCGAGCGCTCCTCGATAGGGAGCGCGTCCATATCGGCGCGCAAGGCGGCCACCGCTCCCCGACGTTCCCCATGCACGACGCCGACGACCCCGGTCCCGGCGACGCGGCGGTGGGTGATCGCGAGTTCATCGAGTTCGCGCTCGACCAGCGCCGCGGTCCGTTCTTCTTCGAATCCGAGTTCGGGATAGCGATGGATCTCGCGTCGCAACTCGATCGCATGCGCGAGCACGGAGCGATCGAGCGCGATGCTCACGCGACCGTTGCTTGCACGAAGGTGAAGTGCGCTTCTTGCGCAGCGTTGAGCGCCGCGACGCCGGCCGGCACGATCGTCGCGCCCGGCAGGGTCGCACGTGCCATCCGGGCATAGACGGCTTCGGTATCGCGTCCGCCGGCGAACGGCAGGAGCGCTAGCGAGTTCGCGACGCCGTGCAGGGCGTTATTGCAGACGAAGAACGAGGCGCCGTCGGCGACTAGCGCCGCGACCTGATCGGCGAACGGATTCTTGCCGGGCACGAGTTCCGGGCCGAACTTCTCGCCGAACGTCTCGAGGTAGCGCGCGAGCGAGAGATCGGCCCAGGCGCCGTCGTCGAGCGCCAGCGCCAGCGCCGGACCGTAGGTGACCGCGGCGACGTGCATCGTCCCAGGCCCCTCTCCGAAACCGACAGCGTAGGCGGTCAGCGAGTTCCGCATGTAATGCAACACCAATCCCTCGTGGAGGCTGGTCGTCGCGAAGACTTGCTTGTGACGATACGGTCGCGACAAAATCGCTTCGAAGGCGGCGCGGTCGAAGGCGAGCGGCGGCACCGTGCTCGCTGCGGCAACGGGTGAGGCTCGAGCGACCGCCGGAGCGGCCCGCGCTCCGAGTGCGAGGGCGCCCGCGGCGAGCGGTGCCGAGACCAGAAACGAGGTGCGCGTACTCATCGCGCCAGCGTTCGCCGTGTGGAGCCGCG
>JBOHTX010000130.1:0-5894 GCA_050733855.1 Vulcanimicrobiaceae bacterium | reverse complement strand
AAGACGCGAGCCTTTGCGGAAATCGTCGCGCGTGGGGCGCTCCCCGCCCGGCCGGGCGTCGTGCGGATCGCCCGCGAATTGCACGAGCGCGGCGTGCAACTCGCGATCGCCTCCACTTCCGCCGAGGGATCCGTGCGCGCGGTTCTGGAGTCGGTCGCCGGCGAGGAATTTGCCCGCGAGTTCCGCGTATTTGCGGGCGACATCGTCCCGCACAAGAAGCCTGCGCCCGACATCTATCGCCTCGCCCTCGAGCGGCTTGGCGTCGGAGCAGAGGCGGCGCTCGTCATCGAAGACTCGCGCAACGGCCTGCTTTCCGCGAGCCGCGCCGGCTTGGCGACGCTCGTGACGGTGACCGGGTTCACCCGGAACGAGCCGATGGAGGAAGCGGCGCTGGTCCTCTCGTCGCTCGGCGACCCCGGCGGGCCGCCGGTCGAGGTGATCGCTAACCGCACGGCCGCAGAGATCGGGCCGTACGCGACCTCGGAAACCCTCGAGGCCTGCCTCGCGTTCCGCGCGGCGCAATCCTCGATCTGATGCGCTCGTTCCGTCGCGCGCTGTTCCCAGCCGGTTACCAGCGTATTCTCAAGCGCCCTTCATAACGACAAGCGAGCGGCCGCAGTTGTAGGGACATGATGAACACCGCCGAGCGTCCTCCGACCAATGGCCGCGTCGCCTCGATCGAGGTCTACGAGCACCGTGCGGTCGCGCCGCGCCGCAAGCGTACGCGTGCCCTGCTCGCGCTGTGCGCGGTGCTGGTGCTCGCGCTCGTCGCGGCGAGCTTCGCCGTCGTGCGCGCGCGGGCCGCAGTGGCGCCGGCATATGCGACGGTTCCGCTTGCGCAGGGAACGCTCGTGCAATCGGTGACCGCGACCGGGACGGTCGACCCGCAGAACACGATCGCCGTCGGAACGCAGGACTCCGGGACGATCGGCGAGATCGCGGTAGACTACAACTCGCACGTCAAACGCGGCCAAGTGCTCGCGAAGCTCGATCCCACGACCTTCGAGGCCGCGCTCGCGCAGGCCCAGGCGCAGCTCGCGCAGGCGCAAGCGCAGGCGCAAGCTGCGCAGGCAACGGCGACCGGCGGAGCGTCGTCGCTCGGCGGCGCTCTCGCAACCGAGCAAGTCGATCGCGCCAATTCCGCCGCGGCCTCGGAATCGGCTCGCGCGGCGACGGCGGCCATCGCGACCGCCCAATCGAACGTGACGAAGGCGCAAAGCGCGCTATTGCTCGCCGAGCAGACGATGACGCGCGACGGTGCGCTCCTCTCGCAGGGCTACATCGCGCAGAGTCAAGTTGATAGCGACCAATCGAATCTGGTCGCGGCGCAAACCGGAGTGCAGAGCGCGCAAGCCGCGCTCCAGCAGGCGAAGCTTGCGGCGGCCGCGAGCCAAAGCCAGGCGCTGGCGAGCTCGGCGCAGATCGCGGCCCAGGGCTTCGCCGGTTCGGCGGCACAGTCGCAGGCCGCCACCCTGTCCGCGAACGCGGCAGCGGCCCAGGCCGCCGTCACCAGCGCCCGCGCGCAAGTACAGGGGGCCGAACTCAACCTGCAGCGCACCGTGATCACCTCGCCTGTGGACGGCACCGTGATCGCGCGTGACGTTTCGGTCGGCGAGACGGTGGCCGCCAGCTTCAGCACGCCGACGCTCTTCTCGATCGCACAATATCTCGGAAAAATGGAAGTCGACCTGGCCGTCGGCGAACCCGATATCGGCAACGTCAAAGTCGGCGATCCGGTCAACCTGAGCGTGCTCGCCTATCCGAACGCGACCTTCACGGGGACGGTCTCGCAGGTCCGCATCGACCCGATTACGACCAATAACGTCGTCACCTACACGAGCGTCGTTTTGGTCGATAACCGCGACGGCCGGCTGCTGCCGGGGATGACCGCGAATGCGACGATCGACGTCGCCTCGGCCCGCAAGGGCGACATCGTGCCGCTGGCAGCACTCTCATACCAGCCGTCGGCGCAGGCTGTCGCGAACCGCGCGCAAACGCCGTGGGGCACGACGATCGGCGGCTCTTCGGCCGCGGTGGGCGCAGGTTCACGAGGACGGATCTTCGTCGAGCGCTCCGGCAAGCTCGTGGGCGTCCCGGTCAGCGTCACCCTGGTGAGCGGAGCGCAAGCAGCGGTCACGCCGATCGCCGCAACGCCTAGCGCGGGAACGTCGAGCGCAGGAACGCCGAGCACCGGAATTCTCGAAGCAGGCGATCTCGTGGTCACCGGCGACTCGGGCGCGAACGCCGGCACGCACGCCGCGCCGTCGGCACGCAGTCCGCTGACCTCGTTCGGCGGCGGCGCGACCCGAGGGCTGCACGGATGAGCGCGCCGGTCGTCGATGTGCGCAACCTGCGCCGCGTCTATCCGCTCGCCGAAGAGCCCGTGATCGCGCTCGCCGGCGTCGACCTCGCGATCGAGCGCGGCGAGTTCGTGGCCGTGATGGGCCCCTCGGGTTCGGGCAAGTCGACCTTCATGCACATCGTCGGCTTCCTCGACCGCCCGACTTCCGGAACGTATCGTTTCGAAGGCCGCGACGTGACGCAGCTCGACGAAGACGAGCTCGCCGACATCCGTTCGCGGCGCCTCGGCTTCGTCTTCCAAGCCTACAACCTGCTGCCGCGAACGAGCGCGCTTGAAAACGTCGAGCTACCGATGCTCTATGCCGGTTTCCCGGCAGAGCAGCGCCGTCGCGCCGCGGTCTCGGCGCTCGCCGATGTCGGGCTCGAACGCTACGCGCACCACCATCCAAGCCAGCTCTCCGGCGGACAGCAGCAGCGAGTCGCAATCGCGCGTTCGCTCGTCAACGATCCGAGCCTCATTCTCGCCGATGAACCGACCGGTGCGCTCGACACGCGCTCGTCGGAAGAAGTGATGGCGCTCTTCGAGCGGCTCAACCGCGAGCGCGGCATCACGATCATGCTCGTCACCCACGAACCGGACGTAGCCGCTCACGCGCGCCGTTTGGTGAGCTTTCGCGACGGCCGGATCGTCTCCGACATCGCACAAGCGCCCATTTCGGCGGCCCGCGGCGTCGTCGCGGCCCAGGAGGCCGTCCTCTCATGAAACTGCTAGCAACCCTGCGGATCGCAGTGCAGGCCCTCGTCCGCAACCGCGCGCGTTCGATCCTGACGATGCTCGGCATCGTGATCGGCGTCGCCGCCGTGATCGTCACGGTTGCGATCGGCTCGGGCGCACGGACCTCGGTCGCCGCGCAGATCAATAGTCTCGGCAGCAACATGCTGATCGTCTTACCGGGCAGCCTCAACCAGGGCGGCGTGCGGACCGGCAGCGGCGCGGCTTCAACGCTGACGCAAGCCGACGGTCTCGCGATCGCGCAGCTGCCGCACGTCGCGGCGGTCTCGCCGAGCGTGGCCGTGCGCACGCAGGTGGTGGCAGGCGCGAACAACTGGCAGACGACCGTCACCGGGGTCTCGCCGAGCTACACCTACATTCGCAGCTGGCCGATGGCGAGCGGCACTTTCTTCACGCAAGCCAACATGACCGACGCGTCGAAAGTGGCCGTGCTCGGCCAGACCGTCGTGACGAACCTGTTCCCCAGCGGAGCGAACCCGGTCGGGCAGACCGTACTCATCCGCAACGTGCCGTTTGTGGTGGTCGGGACGCTGACGCCCAAAGGCCAGAGCGGCGTCGGCCAAGACCAGGATGACACGATCCTGATTCCGTTCACGTCCGCGCTCGAACGGCTGACCGGCCAAACGACGCTCGGCACGATGATGGTCTCGGCGGACGCGGCCCAGAACGTCCCGGTCGTGCAGAGCGAAGTCACGTCCCTGCTCGCTGCGCGTCATCGCATCGCACCCGGGACGCCGAACGACTTTTCGATCCGGAATCTCCAAGATATCGCAAGCGCCGCGTCCGCCACCGCGGGCGTGATGCAGATGCTGCTGGCGGGCGTGGCCGCGGTCTCGCTCGTCGTCGGAGGGATCGGGATCATGAACATCATGCTCGTCTCGGTCACCGAACGGACGCGCGAGATCGGGCTGCGGGTCGCCGTCGGCGCGCGGCGCCGCGCGATCCTGTGGCAGTTCCTGATCGAAGCGATCGTGCTCTCGACGTCCGGCGGCGCGCTCGGCGTGGGCTTCGGTCTCGCCGGATCGCTCGCCGTCGCCCTCATCGGACACTGGCCTTCGAACGTGCCGCCGAGCGCGATTTTCCTCGCCGTCGCGTTCTCGGCGCTGGTCGGCGTCTTCTTCGGGTACTACCCGGCGGCCAAAGCCGCGCGCCTCGACCCGATCGTCGCGCTGCGCTTCGAGTGAAGCACGAGCGATACGCTCAGGCCGGCTTCGCTGCGATGATCGCCGTGGCCGGCGTCGGCCCGAGCGTTTCCCGGCGTATCGCGGCGAAGCCGGCGTTGCCGAACATCGCTTCGAACTCGGCAAAGGTGTAGGCGTCGCCTCGAGGCGTATTGACGAGCATTTTCAGACTGAAGCTCGCCGGAGATGGAGGGGAGACGCGATCCGGGTTGGGGACGAACTCGGCGGCGATTGCGTGACCGCCCGGGCGTAACGCGGCGTACACCTTTCGCAAGAGCGTCTCGCAGGTCGAGGGATCGAAATGGTGCAGGAAGTTGGGTAGGAGCACCAGGTCGTACTCCGTACCGAACGCGACCTCGAACGCGCTCCCTGCGAGCACGCTGACGCGTTCCGCGAGCCCGGCTTCCGTCGCTCGGGCGAGCGCCACGCGCACAACGTTCGGCCAGTCCACAAAAACGACGTGTGCCTCAGGATGGGCGCGAGCGAGCGCGATGCCCCACTCGCCGTGACCTGCGGCGATGTCGAGCACGCGCCGCGCGCCGGCGGTCTCCGGAAGGGCAGCGAGGAGCGAAGCCGGGAGCGCCATCAGCGGCGCCATCGCCTGAGCGAAAAGCACCCACGTCGTGGCCTCCGGCTCGAGCACCCCCGCGAGCGGCGCCGTCCCGGTCCGAACCGCAGCGGCGAGCGTCGCGGTCCGTTCCCGCACGTACCGAGAGCCCAGAAAATCGATGGCGCTCGCCAGGCACGCGGGCGAGCGCCGATCGAGAAAAACCGCCGCGTCGGGCGAAAGGCCGTAGGCTTTCTCGCGCTTGGTCAGCAGGCCGCGCACGGTGAGATAATCGCAGAGAATGCGGAGCCCGCGCGCCGAGGCGTTGCAGCGCGCGGAAAGATCGTCGAGGGTCCCCGCGCCGGCGCCGATCGCGTCGAAGATCCCGAGTTCGATTGCGGCGGCGAGCGCTTCGGTCTGTTCGTAGGCGGACATCATGTCGATGATCGCCGCCGGCGAGGGGTGAGAGCCGGCTTCGGCGTGGTGCGCTTCGTTGCTCATGCACGTCTCCTGCGGTGCTATTCTACGCGAATGATGCCCATCATACCGCGATCTTCGTGGACGAGGAAGTGGCAGTGAAAGACGAACGTGCCGCGGGGGACCCCCCGGAAATCGAGGAGCACGCGCGTTAGGCTCGGTCGCACCAGCGGATAGTCGGGATCCTTCCGGTTCGGGAGGAGCGTCCCAACCGGCACGAAGGTGGAATCGACGGTCGCCGGCGCTCCGCCGGGACCGTCGAGCTCCACGAACGCCATCTGGTGGATGTGGAGCGTGTGCGACTCCATCGTTGCGTTGAAGAGATACCACTCTTCGATCGCACCTTGCTTCACCACGATATCCGGGTTGCTGGGAAAGAGGCCGCCCGGACGATACCTCGGGTAGAACGAATGCTCGTGAAAGCTGGGGTCGGTCTCCGTCAGATAGTAGCTAAAATGCGCCGGGATCTTGCCGTGCGGCGGAAAGATGTACTCGCTGTAGGTGAGCGCCCGGCGCCGCACGAGCGACGGATGCGCGCGCGCGTAGGCGACGAGCCTTGCGGCCGGTGTGTTCGCGGGGTCGAGCGGTGCCGTCG
>JBOHTX010000129.1:0-6014 GCA_050733855.1 Vulcanimicrobiaceae bacterium | reverse complement strand
ACGGCGGATCGAGCGTTTGCGCGCGGCGCTCACAGCGAACGAAGCGCCGCCCACATCCGTTCGGTAACGCGCTCCCAAGTTCGTTCGCGCGCAAGCACCAGGCCGCGCGCGCGCCGCACGGGATCCTCGCGGAGCGCGGCACGTGCGGCTGCGGCGAACGCCTGCGGACCCTCGGCGAAGGCGAGCACCTCGCCGAAATCGCGGAGCACGTCGGCGATCCGTGTCGAGACGACCGGCAGGCCGGCCGCCAGATACTCCGGCGTTTTCGTCGGCGAGATGCGTTCGGTCGCGGCGTTGCGGGCAAACGGCATCAGGGCGACGTCCGCGCCCGCGAACAACGAGGGCAAGCGCGCGTACGGCAGCTTTCCGCACAGATGCACGTGCGGATCGCGCGGAATCGCGCTCGCGGCGAGCTTGACGACCGGCCCCACGAGCACGACCTCGAAGCCGTCGGCGGCGAGTGCACCCAACAGCGCAGGATCGAGCCGTTCGTCCAGCGCCCCGGCGTAGATCGCGATGGGATGCGGCAGTCCCGCGAGCAGCGGATCGGCGTGTAGCTCGCACGCCTGCGCAAAATGCTCCACGTCGACGCCGCTCGGAACGAGTTCGAGCCGCCGCGCGCGCCCGCGGCGCGCTTCGAAGAGCGAACGGCCGCCCGCGAACACGATAGAAGCACGTGCCAGCAGGGCCGCCTCGCGCCGCGGAATCTGCGGCGACGAAAACGCGAAGTTCGCGAGTTCGTCCATGCAGTCGTAGGCGAGTGGTGCCTGCGGGAAGGCGTCGGCGAGTTCGAGGAACATCGGCGAATAGAGCCACACGAGCGGACGCCGCTCCCCGAGCCACGTTCGCACCGCGGCGAGCGTGCGCGCATCGCACCGCTGTGGCGCGCCGCTCGCCCGCAGCGGGCGCAACACCGCGACTCCCTCCGCCTCGACGATTGCGTCGCGCTCGCGTTCGCCCACGAACGGTTCCTCGACGACGAGCACCGGGAGCCGCGCCGCAAGGCGCGAGAGCACCTGCTGCGGGCGCTGCCACATCCCGTCCCAGCGCAGGTGCGAGCCGACCACCAGCGCGTCGAACGGTCGTCCGAGGGGGAATGTGCGCGCGTCCGTCACAGGAAGTTCGCGATGCCGCTCGTTCGGATCGTCCGGCGCACGTACGCTGCCTTCGCCGAGGATAAGGCGCCGCGCCTGGCGGCGGTGATCGCGTTTTCGGCGATTTTCTCGATCGCCCCGCTCTTCGTCCTCACGATCGCGATCCTCGGGGGCTTGCTCGGTATCGAGGACGGCACGAACGGACGCCGCGTGGTCGAGGGCCACTTGCTGGGGCTGATCCGGCGCAGCGCGGGCCCCGAGGAGGCGCGCTTCGTCCACGAGTTGGTCACCGCGCTCTTCGATCGCCCGCGCGCCAACGTGCTGGCACGGATCTCGGCCTGGATTTTCTTCGTGGCCGGCTCGAGCGGTCTGTTTCTCGCGTTACAAGACGCCCTCAACACCGTCTGGCGGATCGAAGGAACGCGGGGCGGCTGGCGCGCGGTCGTGCGCGTCCGCTTGCTCTCGTTCGCGATGGTCGTGCTCGTCTTCGCCTTGACGCTCGCAACGCTGGTTGCGAATGCGGTGCTCGCGTACGTCGCGCGTCATCTCCCGCAGGATATCCGCAGCTTCGCTCCGCCTTCCGCGATCGGCGCCGCGAGCGATCTGATCACGGTCGTCGCGCTGACGGTCGCGTTCGCGCTCGTCTTCAAGGTCCTCCCGGACGTCCAGGTGCGCTGGCGCGACGTCTGGGTCGGCGCGGTCGTGACCGCGGTCCTGTTCGCGCTCGGCGAGGTCTTACTTTCAGTGTACTTTGCGACCGCAGGGGTCGCATCGGCGTACGGCGCGGCCGGCGTCGTGCTAGCGGCGCTCCTGTGGAGCTACTACAGTGCGCTGATCTTCATGTTCGGCGCCGAATTCACGAAGGTCTATTCGGGTACCGCCGGGCTGAAGCTCCCGAGCCTCGTGCGCGATACCGTCGAACGGCCTGCCGGCGACGACCCGCGCGAAACGCCCTCGACGGCGGATATCGCGTAGAGCCTACGCGCGCGCGAGCCGCATGAGTTCGCGGGCGACCGCGGTCGCTTGCGGCCGCTCGCCGGGAGCCGCGAAGGTGAAGACGCCGTCCTCGCGCGCGTCCGCACGTTCGCGCAGAAGCGAATCCCAATCGACCGAGCCGAAGGCCGCCCACGCGCCGAGCATGCGGACGGGCAGACCCTCGCGCACAAGCGCTTCGAGTTCCTCGCGCCGTGCGCGCAGCCACGCGAGCCGTTGCCGCTCATCGCCGCTGCAGTGGACTTCCGAGAGCCCGAACGGAAGGCCGAGCCGCCGGTGGGCGGCGCGTAAGAGCGGGAGCGCCGAGAGCGGGAAGCGCCCCTGCGCCGCGCGGTTCTCGAGGGCGCCGTCGGCGCCGCGCCCGAGGACTCGCTCCGAGTTCGGATAGTAGTTCCAACCGACGAGCGCGGGCGCCGTCGCGAGCGCGGCAACCCGCGCGAGCGGCGCGGGCCCGAGCCCACACCTCTCGGCGAGATACGCGTGGAGCGGGTGGCCGGGGACGACGCGCCCCATCGCGAGTTCGAGCGAGAGGTACATCCGCTCGCGCTTGTGCGCAACGTAGCCGGCGACGCCGGGATCGAGCGCGCGGAAGCTTTGCAGGTCCTCGGTGATCATGAGTTCGGCCTGCGGTACCCGCTCGCGGATCGCGCGCATCGCGAGCTGGATTGCGAGCGTTTGATTGACGATCGCCTGCCCGAACGCCGCATCGCTGCGCAGGTTGGGAAACCAGTAGCCGTAGAGCGCCGCGAAGCGCGCGGTCGTGAGCGGCTCGTTGATCGGGGTCCAGCGCCGCACCCACGGAAAAGCCGCCGCGACCGCGCCCGCGTAGCGCGCGAAGCGTTCGGAAAACTCGGGGTCGAGCAAGTGCGTCGTCGGCGGCCCGCTGCCGTGGTGGAGCAAGGTGAGGAGCGGCTCGATACCGAGCGCGCGCAACCGTTCCAAGCGGCGCGCGGCCCATGCGAGCTGCAGGTCGTCGTCGCGTTCCGGCGCGGTTTTTTCCCACAAGACGGGATAGCGCGTCGCCGTGACGCCCACTGTCGCCAGCAACTCGAGGTCGCCGTCGCGAACCTGGTGGCCCGTGTCGGCCAGCTGATCGCGATAGGTCGTAGCGTCGATGCGCGCGACCGTCGGCTCGGGCGAAGCCCAAAGCTCGAAGGGCAAACGGGCTTACGCGAGCACGGGCGATGGTCGCGTGCCGAGCCAACCCGCGAGCTCGGTCTTGTGCGCGCAGGCGAGACCGGAGCGCAGCTCTTCGCGCAGTTCGCCGAAGGTCCCATTGGCTTCGGCGAAGGCGTCGTGCTTGTGGATCGACTCGTAGTTCGTCTGGCTTGCCGCGACGAAGGCCCCATCCGGCAGATCGCCGTACACGTCGAGGGCGCGCGCCAACATCCCGCGCACGACGTCCTCGACGAACTTCGGGTTGCGGTGCGCCTTGTTGACCACGAAGAACTCGTCGGGCCGCTTGAGCAGATCGTAGGTCTCGCTCGACATCGCGCTCTCGACGATCTCGACCAAGTCTTCGGCTCGCACCGCGCCGCTCGGCGCAGCGCCCTCCGGAACGCCGACCAGGATCGTCCCGCGCCCACGCTGGTTGTGGGTCGCAACCGGCAGCGCGTCGAGCGCGCGCGCGGCTTCCGCTTCGCTGAAGCCTGCCTCGAGCAGCTCACGCACGCTGTGCTCGCGCATCATGAGCTGAGCGCACGGACAGGCCGTCATCCCTTCGGCCTCGACCCCGACGACCCGGCGCACGCCGCGCTCGTCGGCGTGCGCGATTCCGACCAGGGTGTACGTTTCTTCGCCGCGCTTACCGCTGACCGGGGTCCAGCGCTCGAGCCCGAACTCGGCGCGCAGCCGCACGTCGGCGCGCAGCGCGCGCTGCGAGCCCACGATCTCGCGCGCGATCGCACTGACGACGTCCTCGATCAGTCCCGCACGCTTCTCGTGCGCCAGCACCTCGAGGGTCGCCTCTTCGAGCAGCTCCGAGAAGCGCGACATATGCACGCCGGCCCGATCCGGCGCGAGGTCGGCGACCATCGCGAACTCGCCGTTGAAGACCGTCTCGACGCCGCCGAGTTGCAAGTGCACGATGCGCTTAATGCGCGAGACGCCGGCCCGATCGATCGAGAACTTCACGTCGGGTTCGCCTTCCTGACGGTTCGCGAAGAAGTGCAGCGAGCGTTCCTTCTTCTCGATGCCGCGCGAATCGGCGGCAGCTGCCAGCTCGCGAATGGTACGACCCGATCTCGGTTCGACGAGCTCGGGCGCGATCTCCGCGAGCGGAATCAGGTTGAACGGCCGCTCCGCGAGGTACGGATGCGGGACCTCGAACGATCCGAAGTCGCACACCAGCTCGCCGACGAGCAGCAGATCGATATCGATGGGCCGCGCCGCCAGGTGCCGGTTCTCCAAGCGCCCGACCGCAATCTCGACCTCGCGCAAGAACCGCACGAGCGCTTCGGGCTCGAGTTCGGTGGCAAGCTCCGCCGCGACGTTGAGAAACGCCGGCCCCTCGATCCCGGCCGCCGGTTGCGTCTCGTAATACGACGAAACGGCCTCGATGCGCGCGCGCAACCGCAACCGCTGCAGGGCCTGCAAGATGTTCGCTTGGCGATCCCCGAGATTCGAGCCGAAGCCGAGGTAGACGGTCCGCATCTACGCCCTAAACCGCTCGGCGCTCAGCCGGGTTTCCGCCCTACCGACCTGCTGCGTAGGAGACGCCCAGCTTGTGGGCGGCACGCGCGAGTTCTCGGTCGCGCGTCGCCAAGGATGCATTGCTGCGAACCGCGAGTTCTAGATAGAGCGCATCGTAGATCGTCAGTCGTTGCTCCTGCGGGCGCGCCCGCTCACGACGTTGAGTTGTCCGGCATCGCGGCCGCGATCGGAATGCGGGCTCGGTTCGCGGGGCGGACCGTGGCGAGCATGCGGCAGAGGCGGACGGTTTCGGGGACGTCGTGGGTGCGCACCATCGCGGCGCCGGCGCAGATGCCGAGGGCCGCCAGCGCAAGCGACGGGACGAGCAGTTCGCTCGCGGGCAGATTCATGATGCGGCCGAGAAAGCTCTTGCGGCTGGCGGCGAGCAAGATCGGGTAGCCGAGCGAACGCAGGTCGCCGAAGCGCTCCAGAATCTCGAGATCGGTGCGCGGCTCCTTACCGAATTCGAGACCGGGATCGACCACGAGCGACTCGGGCGCGACGCCGTGTTCGAGAGCGAACTCGCAGCGCTCGCGGAGGAAACCCACGATCTCGCCGAGCGCGTCCTCGTAGGGATACGCGGCCGCGCGCACGTTCAGTTCGCCGCGCAGGTGCATCACGACCAGCGCCCCGCCTTCACGCGCGACCGCCCGGACCAGTTCCGGTTCCGAGAGACCGCTGCAGTCGTTGATCAGGTCGGCGCCGACGGCGAGGGTCGCGAGCGCGACGGCCGCGTGGGTCGTATCGATCGACAGCGGGACGCCGATCTTGCGGCGCACCAACTCGCCGACGAGCGGCAGAATTCGCGCCAGTTCTTCCTCGGCCGCGATCTGCGGATTGGTCGCGGCGTACGAGCGGCCGCCGATGTCGATCAGCTCGGCGCCCGCTTCGACCAGCGCGAAGGCGCGCGCGACCGCCGCATCGAGGCCACGATAGCGCCCCCCGTCGAAAAACGAATCGGGGGTGACGTTGAGGATCCCCATCGTCTTGGGCCCGCTGCCGAGATCGAGGGTCGCGCTGCGCAGACGCAACGTCCGCGCAGGACTTCGGTCCGCTTCGAGCGCGCGCTGTAGTTCGCGGCCGAGCGCCAGCGCGGATTCCGCTTCCGAGTCCGCCGCAACGGCACCCGCGAGTTGCACGAGCGCCCGCTCGAGCTGAACGCGGGTCGCGGCGACGACCAGTCGCTCGCCGTCGAGGTCTGCGAACGCACCGCAGCCTGCGAGGGTGCGCGCGAGC
>JBOHTX010000128.1:0-6025 GCA_050733855.1 Vulcanimicrobiaceae bacterium | reverse complement strand
GCTACGGCTTCACTCCCTCTTCGCGCCTCGTCTTCGAACAAAATTCGGACCCGAATCCGAACATGGCCATACCCCGACAGGCTCCTAGGGCCGCGAGTCCAAAAGCAGCGTAGCCCGCGCCGCCCGGCGCACGATACGAAACGAGAGCCGATGTTCGACGCCCACGCCGACCGTTCGCACCGCCGCGATCCCGCGACGCTTGCCGCCGCCCCCGGCCGGGGGTAGGCGCATGCCGCTCGTCTGCCTCGGGCTCTCGCATCACACCGCGCCGGTCGACGTACGCGAGCGCCATGCCTTTCCGTCCGCGCGGATGGCCGAAGCGCTGGTCGCGCTGCGCGACTACGAGCTGGTGCACGAAGCGGCGATGCTCTCGACCTGCGGCCGCCTCGAAATCTACGCGGAACTCGAGGATTACGAGCAGGGCGTCGCTCAGCTCAAGTGGTTTCTGAAGAGTTTTCGCCACGCCGACGTTGCGCACGACATGTCGTCGTATCTGTACACGCTGCTCGGTTCGCAGGCGGTCGAGCACCTGTTGCGGGTCGCGACCGGCCTCGATTCGATGTTGATCGGCGAAGCGGAGATCGTGGGCCAAGTCAAGGATGCCTACGTGCAGGCGCAGCGCGCGCGTTCTCTTGGCAAAGTGCTGCATGCGCTCTTTCGCGAAGCGCTCTCGGCCGGAAAAGCGGCCCGTTCGCAGACCGGAATCGGGTCCGATTCGACCAGCGTCGCGAGCGCCGCGATCGAACTTGCCCGCGCGCGCCTCGGTTCGCTCGCCGGAACGACGGTGCTGGTGGTCGGCGCCGGCAAGATGGGGACGCTCGCCGCCAAGCGCCTGCGCGCGGAAGGCTGCGCCCAAATCCTGATCGCGAACCGGACGCGCGGCCGCGCACGCGAGGTCGTCGCCGCGCTCGGGGGCGGCGAAGCGCTCGAGATGCCGGGTTTGCTCGAAGGACTGGCCCGGGCCGACATCGTGGTCACCTCGACCGGCGCCTCGCATTTCGTCATCGGACCGGAAGCGGTCGCGCAGGCGCTGCAGGCGCGCCCGGAGCGGCCGCTCTTTCTGATCGACATCGCGGTGCCGCGCGACGTCGATCCGGAGGTCGCGCAGCTCCCCGGCGTCACGCTCGCCGATATCGACGGACTCAAAGACCTGGTCGACCTGACCCTCTCCAAGCGCCGCGAAGCGATTCCGCTCGTCGACGAGATCGTCGGCGAGCATGCCGAGCGCTTTGCGCACTGGTATCAATCGCGGGTCGCGATCCCGGTCGTCAGTTCGCTCGTGCAGAAAGCCGAGGCGATCCGCGCGGCCGAAATCGAGCGGTTGTTCGCGCGTTGCCCGGATTTGGGCGAGCGCGAGCGGATGTTAGTGACCGGCGCCTCGCTCAAGATCATCTCGCGCCTGTTGCACAGCGTGGTCACCAAGCTGCGTGAGCGCGCCGTCTCCGATCGCGCCGAAGCGATCATGCTTGCGACCCTGCTCGACGAACTCTTCGATTTGCGGGTGCGCGCGCAAGCGCACGGTGCCGGCGAGCTCGCGGCCTCGTTACTGGAGAACGAGCTTTCGGAGTGAGCGCGCCCCGCCTCGGCAAGGTCTGGCTGGTCGGCGCGGGACCGGGCGATCCGGGACTGCTCACGCAGAAGGGCGCGCGCGCAATCGCAAACTGCGACGCGCTCGTCTACGATTATCTCGCCGCCGAACCGATCGTGGCGCTCGCACCGCCCGATTGCGAGCGGATTTACGTCGGGAAAAAAGCCGGCAGCCACACCATGCCGCAAGCCGAGATCGAGGCGCTGTTAGTGCGGCTCGCACGCGAGGGCAAGCGGGTGGTGCGGCTCAAGGGCGGCGACGTCGTGGTCTTCGCGCGCGGCGGCGAAGAAGCGACCGAACTCGCGAAGGCCGGGATCCCGTTCGAACTCGTGCCCGGGATCAGTTCGGCGCTGGCGGCCCCGGCCTACGCCGGGATTCCGATCACCCATCGCGCGTGGAACACCTCGTTTTTGGTCGCGACCGGACACGAGGACCCAAGCAAAGGCGAAAGCTCGCTCGATTTCGCCAAACTCGCGAATCCGCATGCGACCCTCGTCTTTTTGATGGCGATGGGAAACCTGGCGGGGATCGTTGCACAGTTGCTCGCGCACGGGATGCCCACC
Organism: Vulcanimicrobiaceae bacterium; assembly: GCA_050733855.1. Lineage (GTDB taxonomy): Bacteria > Vulcanimicrobiota > Vulcanimicrobiia > Vulcanimicrobiales > Vulcanimicrobiaceae > JBOHTX01. Next base: position 3,874 of record JBOHTX010000128.1, on the reverse strand, counting down.
GAGACCCCGGTTGCGATCGTGCGCGAAGGGACCAAGCCGACGCAAGAGACGCTGACGGCGACGCTCGCCACGGTCGTCGCCGAGGTCGAACGCACGCACCTCTCCGCCCCTGCGATCGTGGTGATCGGCAACGTCGTGCGCGAACGCGAGCGGATGCGCTGGTTCGATCGCGGCCCGCTCTTCGGAAAACGCGTGCTGGTGACGCGCCCGCGCGGGCAAGCTGGGACTTTTGCCGAGCGCCTGTGGGAAGCGGGCGCGGAGCCGTTGCTCGCGCCGACGATCGCGCTTGCGCCGCCGGACGACGAGGCTGCGGCGCAAGCGGCGGTGCGGCGCGTCCGCGACTATCGCTGGCTCGTGTTCACCTCGCAGAACGGCGTCGCGGCCTTCTTCGACCGGCTCTCAGCCGACGGCGCCGATGCGCGCGCTCTCGGCGGCGTGCGGATCGCGGCGATCGGCCCGAAGACGGCGGAGCGCCTGCTCGCCCACGGTATCCGGGCCGATTTCGTGCCCGCGCAGTACGTCGCCGAAGCGGTCGCGGAAGGCTTGCTCGCGCACAGCGCGCCCGGCGACCGCCTGCTGCTCTTCCGCGCGCAAGAGGCACGCGACGTGCTGCCCGAGACGTTGCGCGCGCAGGGGCGCGCCGTCGAAGTGGTGGCGGCCTACACAACGGTCGTGCTGCGCGATCCGGCGCTCGCCGAGAGCGCACGGCGCGCCGATATCTGGACCTTCACGAGTGCGAGCACGGTGCGCGGCTTGGTCACGAACGTGCCGGACGCCGCGGCGCTTGCGCGCGAGCGCATCGTCGCCTGCATCGGGCCGATCACCGCGGCCGCCGCGCGCGAATCCGGCCTCCCGGTCGACGTCGTCGCCGACGAGTTCACGGTCGAGGGGCTGCTCGTTGCGCTCGACGAGGTGCCGACGCGCCGCTAACGCTCGCGCCGCTCTCGAACCTCGATATCGGCGCGGTCGCCGCCGCCTTGATCGCATTCGTCGCCTGGCGCACGCATACGCTCACGGGCGGCGGCGCGCTCGCCGCCTTCGCGGTCGGAACCGCGACCTTCGGCGCACTCGGACTCGGCGGCGCGGCCGTGCTGCTGGCGTTCTTCGTCCCCTCGGTCGCGCTCTCGCGCGCCGGACGCGCGCGCAAAACCGCGGCGCTGCGCGAGGTCGGCAAGAGCGGCCCGCGCGACGGCGCGCAGGTGCTCGCCAACGGCGGCGTGGCGGCGGTCTGCGCGGTCGTTGCGGCCTCGGTCGCAACGGGTGCCCACGCTACGAGCGCGCAAGTGCTTTTCGCGCAGACGACGGCGCTGCACGTGGGCTGGCTCGCGGCCTTCGGCGGCGCCTTCGCGGCCGCGACCGCCGATACGTGGGGCACCGAGATCGGGTTGCTCTCCGGCGGCCCGCCACGTTCGATTCTGACCTTCCGGAAGATCGATCCCGGCCTCTCCGGCGGGATCAGCGCGCTCGGGACGGTCGCCGAAATCGCCGGCGCGATCTGGATCGCCGGCGTCGCTCAGCTCGCGCTCGCCCTGCCGCTGCGCGCCGTCGTCCTCGGCGGGTTCGCGGGGGCGCTCGTCGATTCGCTGCTGGGCGCTTCCGCGCAAGCGCTCCGCTGGTGTCCGAACTGCCGCCGCCCGACCGAACGCGAACCGCACACCTGCGGCGCCAACACGCGCCCGCTGCGCGGTCTCGCCTGGCTCGGCAACGACGGCGTCAACTTCTGCGCCACCCTGGCCGGCGCCGCCGTCGCTTACGCGCTCGCGCGCTGAACGCGGCACGGCGCGCCGGCGTCTACGCGATCTGGAGAAGCGTGGCGATGTGCTTGCGCACCTGATGCAGCGTCGCGAGCGCAGCTTCCCCGGCGAAGTCGGCGAGACGTGCGCGCCAATCCAAGCTCTTGATTTGGTCTGCAAGAGCAACGCCGACGAGCGAACCGCCGGCGGCGAGCGGGACTTCGAACGGATAGCCTTTGCGCTTGGAGTTCACCGGGACGCCACGACGAGGGACGTCTTCGCATTGTACGAGCGCGGCGAGAGCACCAAGAAGGGCCGGCGCCCCGCTTGCTCGCGGCCGCGCTGCGGATCGAGCGAAAGCCACACGAGGTGGCCGAAATCCGGAACGTACGGCTCTACCAACGCTCGGCGCCGAGGGGTTCTTCAAATACCGGACCGTGGAGGTTCTCCGGTGTAATGCGTTCGATGAGGTCCGATAATTTCCGCGAGGGGGCCTTGCGCACGTAGAGCATTCCATTATCGAGGGCCATCTCGACGGCTACGCCGTCTGCGAGTCCGAGGTGCTTTGCGAGCGCGCTCGGGATCCTGATCGCAAGGGAATTGCCGGCCTTGAAGACGCGCGCTTCTTGTATCACGAGCGCCTCGATACCGTCACCAGCGCGAGACACCGCGTTGCCCCCACGAACTCGAACCCCACGGCGGACGGTGCGCCTCCCCGGCGACATCTTGTTCATACATCGTATTTACCGCGCGGGCGCGATTGCGTTAAGGCGAGCGATCGGTGGCTGCGAGCCGTAACGTGCCTTGACTGCAAACCGTCGCCCCGATTATAATTCCTATTATATAGGAGACCAGCCATGCTGCAGTTCAAGGTCACGACCGTCGGCGCGTCGGCGGGCTTTATCCTAACCAAGGAAGCGATGGCGCGACTCGGCCTCAAGAAGGGCGACGTCGTGTACCTCACGGAGGCCCCGGACGGCAGCTATCGCCTCACGCCGTACAATCCGGAATTCGGCCGGCAGATGCGCCTCGCCGAAGACGTCATGCACGACGACCGTGAGGTCCTGCGCGCGCTGTCGCGGTGACGCCCCGACGTTGGCTGACGCTCGCTCTCGTCTATGCCGTCCACGATCGGCAAATCGCCGAGCACGGCGGCCGCGACGGCATACGGGATCGAGGAGCCATCGAATCCGCGGCCGCGCGGCCGCGAAACGTCGGCGCGTACGGCAACCCCGATGTGGCGGCCTGTGCTGCCGCTTATGCCTTCGGCTTTACACGCAACCACGGGTTCATCGACGGCAATAAGCGAACCGCCTGGGTGCTCGCGCGGGTATTCTTATCCGACAACGGATACGCGCTGAAGTTCGAGCGGGCCGACGCGATCCGCACGATGGAAGCTCTCGCGGCAGGTACCATCGAGGAACCGGCATTGGCGCAATGGTTTCGAGCTCGGCTCGCAAGAGCGGCAAGAGCGCGACCGCCGCGAAGGTAAGCGGGTCGAGCCGGGCGTTGGCAAGCTTCGGGCGGACGAGCCGCGGCGGCGCCTCAACGCGCCGAAACGCGCGCTTGCCCGTAGGTTCGAATCAAGTAGGGGATGATCTCGTCGTCGTCGTCGAGGACGACCTCGCCGTCGACGAGGACCGGGATGCTCGTCTGCTCCGAGACGGTGCGCACCTCGTGGCGTTCGGCGTGTGAGCGGGGGACGTTGACGATTTTATAGTCGAGCAAGAGGTCGGTCAGCTTCGCGCGGACGCGCGCACAGTACGGGCACCACTCCGCTTGATACAGCACGATCTCGCTCGGACGGCCCATGCCGCGCGGCTTCGAGCGCTCGCGGCACAGGTCCGCTTGCCGCCTTTCGGGTATATCTGCATCCCGTCGGGAGCGGGCTATCGATGTCCGAGAAACGGGCACCAGGCAATCTTCTCCCGCGCGCGTACTGCTGTTCGGGCGCGCTTCACCTTGCGTTGCTGTTGGCACTCTTTGCGATGTGGCGCGGTGCCGTGGGTCCGTTCGTGCCCGAGCCGCCCGACGCTGCCCAGGCGCAGGTGCGAGTCGAGCGGCTCGCGCTGATCGCACGCGACCGGCCGCGGCCGCTCGCGCGGCACGTCCAGCGCGCGCTTGCGCCGTCGCATCTGCAG
>JBOHTX010000127.1:0-6035 GCA_050733855.1 Vulcanimicrobiaceae bacterium | reverse complement strand
CCACGATCCCGCCGCGCTCTGGCCCGGCGCCGCGCCGCAATCTGCGGGCAGCCCGCGCTCCCGGCTCGTCGTCCTCGAGGCCGTCGGAGTCGGCGCCCGCGGACACGAGCGGCGAGGTGGGCGGGTGCGGCGGCCGCACGAGCGCAACGACGGCCGCGCCGGCGACGCAGACCGCGACCGCAAGTGCACGGAGCTTCATGCCGGAGCAATCACGACGAAACGGACGCGTCGCTAGGGCATCCACGGGCGGCGGCGCGTGCGCCGTGGGCAGAGTAATCATCGCGCTAGCCAGAAGCGGGCACCGCAGCCGCCAGGCTCCTAGGGCCTTTCCCGTACGGACACCGAACCAGCGGGGGTGCTCGAGGAACGATCGGCGCCGGCCTACGACTTTCGTAACGTCGAGCGCCGCCGGCAGGCCGAATGGGAACGAGAGAAGCTCTACCGCGCGCGCGACGACGATCCGCGTGAGAAATTCTACGTCCTCGAGATGTTGCCGTATCCCTCGGGCGATCTGCACGTGGGCCACGCCAAGAACTACACGCTCGGCGACGCCTACGCGCGGATCGTGCGGATGCACGGCTACAACGTGCTCCACCCGATGGGTTTCGATGCCTTCGGGCTGCCGGCCGAGAATGCGGCGATCGAACGCGGGATCGATCCGGCCGCCTGGACGCGTTCGAACATCGCCAACATGCAGCGGCAGATCCGCTTGATGGGGACCGGCTACGACTGGTCGCGCGAGCTCGCGACCTGCGACCCATCCTACTATCGGTGGAACCAGTGGCTGTTCACGCGGATGTTCGCGGATGGGCTCGCCTACAAGCGCGAAGCGCCGGTCAACTGGTGTCCCAAAGATCGCACCGTGCTCGCCAACGAGCAGGTCGAAGACGGCCGCTGCTGGCGCTGCGGAACGCTCGTCGAACGGCGCAACCTCTCGCAGTGGTTTCTGCGGATCACGGCCTACGCCGACCGGCTGCTGGCGGACCTCGGCGCGCTCGACGGCTGGCCCGAGAAAATCCGCACGATGCAGCGCAACTGGATCGGGCGCAGCGAGGGGGTGACCTTTTCGTTTGCAATCGACGGACTCACCGAACGGGTGCGCACCTATACCACCCGCATCGATACCGTCTTCGGCGTGACCTTTCTCGCGATCGCACCCGAACATCCGCTGGTCGCCGCGCTACTCGAACTCCCGAGCGCGCGGCGCGCCGAGGTCGAAGCGTTCGTGGCATCGGTCCGCAACAAGTCGGAGCTCGAGCGCACCAGCCTGATGGCCAAAGACGGCGTGTTCACCGGAATCTTCGCACGCCATCCGCTCTCGAGGGAACCGATCCCGATCTGGACGACCAACTACGTGCTCGCTGAATACGGCACCGGCGCCGTGATGGGCGTCCCGGGACACGACGAGCGCGACTTCGATTTCGCGCGCGCGATGGGGTTGCCGATCGTGCGCGTGATCGCACCGAGCGCCGCCGAAGCCGAGGCGCCGCTCGAAAGCGCGTTCGTCGAGGACGGCCTGCTCGTGCACAGCGGCGAGTTCTCGGGGCTTGCGTCGGCGCCGGCCCGCGAGGTGCTCGCGGACCGCTTGGTCGCGCTCGGCATCGGCGAGCGGACGGTGAACTACCGGGTCCGCGACTGGCTGATCTCGCGCCAGCGCTACTGGGGGACGCCGATCCCGATCGTCGCCTGCCCGCGCGACGGTCTGCTCGCGGTCCCCGACGAGCAACTGCCGATCCTGCTACCGCCCGAGGTCCCGATCACGGGCGAAGGCTCGCCGCTCGCAGGGCTGCGCTCGTTCGTCGAGACGACCTGTCCGCGCTGCGGCGGCCCGGCGCAGCGCGAGAGCGACACGATGGATACCTTCTTCGAATCGTCGTGGTACTATCTGCGCTACTGCGATCCGCACGACAACCGCCGACCGTTTGCGGCCGAGCGGACCGATCCGTGGATGAACGTCGACCAGTACATCGGCGGCGCCGAGCACGCCGTGCTGCACCTGCTTTACGCGCGCTTTTTCTATAAGTACTTTCACGACAAAGGCTGGCTCCACGGCCCGGACGAGCCGTTCGCGCGCCTCTTCAACCAAGGCATGGTCTTGCTGAACGGCGCGAAGATGTCCAAGAGCAGCGGCAACGTCGTCGGGATCGATGAGACCGCCGAGCGCTACGGGATCGACGCGATGCGGCTCTTTCTGCTCAAGGCGACCCCACCCGAGGATACGATGAACTGGACCGAAGAGGGGATCGTCGGGCGCGTGCGCTTTCTCGAGCGCGTCTGGCGTGCCTGCGAGCCGCTCGCGGCGCAGGCGCGTTCCGTCCCGCTCGAGCGGCTCCCGGAGAGGCGCGATAACGAAGCGCGAGCGCTCGTCCGCGCGCTCCACCTCGCGCTGAAATCCGGCTCCGACGAAGCGCGGACGCGGCGCTTCCATTTCAACACGACGCTGGCGCGACTCGACGAACTGGTCAACGCGATGACGAAGTTCGCACAGCGGCCCGGCGCCGCGAGCGACCCCGTGCTGCTCTACGCGGCGCACGCGCTGCCGCTCGTGCTCGCGCCGTTCGCGCCTCACGCCGCCGACGAACTCTGGCACCGCTACGGCTACGCGGAATCGGTCCACCTGGCGCGCTGGCTCGAGCCGGATCCGCGCGCGCTCGAACTCGAGACGATCGAATTCGTCGTCCAGGTCAACGGCAAGGTTCGCGCGCGTCTCGCGGTCGCGCGCGGCATCTCCGAGGCCGACGTGGTGGAACTCGCGCTTGCCGAGCCGAACGTGGCGGCGCACCTCGGCGGCAAAGAGATTCGCAAGCGCATCTTCGTTCCCGACCGGCTGCTCAACGTGGTGGCGGCGTGAGGGCTCCCGGGCTCGCCTACGGGACCGTCGTGACGAGCGCTCGCGATTTCGCGGCCACGACCGCTGCGCTGCGCGCCGCGCTCGCGAGCGAAGGTTTCTCGGTCCTCTACGAAGCCGACCTCGGCGCGGCCATCGGGCCCGCGGCCGGCGACCCTAGGCGCCGTTCACACCTGCTCGGCGCCGTGCGCGCGGACCTGATCGCACCGGGTTTTGCGTTCGAAGAAAACCTCGATTTGCTCGTGCCGCTGCAGCTGGTCGTTCGCGACGACGGAGAACGCGTCACGGTCGCGGCGATCGCTGCGCGAGAGCTGCTGCGCATCGCGAACAACGGCCTCGTGCTCGAACTCGGCGACGCGATCGATGCCGCGTTGGGACGCGTGCTGGCGAGCCTCGCGGCCGGCGAGAACGCCCCGGTCCCCTAGGCCCGACGCGGGCGGGTCCGGCGCGAAACTTTCGGCTCCTTCGGCGCTAGCATAGGGCAGCGCGAGCCACGAAGGAGACCGCGATGATCGAACCCTGCACCACGATGCCGCAAACCCACCGCCCCCGCACCACGATCAGCTTCCCCAAGAGCGACGGCGATTTTCGCGGCTGGGGCCCGCGCATCCCGGTCTGATTTCGAGCATGCAACGCTCGCGAAGCCGCCGCTCAGACGACGCGATCCTCGTACGTCAGCAGCGTGATTCCGCCGCTCGCGAAGGTCGCGACGTCGGCGACGGCCGCAGCCGCCTCGGGACTGCCGAGCGCCGTTTGCAGCGCCGAACGGGAATCGAAGCGCAGGTCCGCGACGAGATAGTACGGCGCGGGCGAGCCGTCGGGGCCGGTGACCGGACCGTTCGAGATCGCGTACGAGCGCAGACCGGGGATCTTCTTCGCGAGCGGCACGTGCTTGGGCACGTAATGCGCGTCGAACGCCGCCTTGTCGGTCGGCTGCCCGTACAGTGCGATCAGGTGTGCGGCCATCGCTTCGGTACCTCGCTAGAGAATTTGTGGTGTTCGGCGCACGTGCGTTCGCGGAGCTGACCTTTCCTGGCCGCGCGTGCGTCTCCGGCCGAAGCTCTCGAATGACGAAACGCACTCGTTCGATGCCGTCGCCGCGAAAGCGCTTAGTGCGCCGCCCAACCGCCGTCGATTGAGAGCGGGGCGCCGGTGATCGAGCGGGCGGCATCGCTGCAGAGGAACGCGCAGAGCTGTCCGACTTCTTGCGGCTCGATGAAGCGTTTGGTGGGCATCGCATCGAGAAACGCGCGCGCGAGCGCAGCTTCTTCGGAGATTCCGCCGCCATAGGAGCGCGCGAGGCCGGCCGCTTGGTTGCGAACGAGATCGGTCAGCACCGCGCCCGGGCAGATCGCGTTGACGGTGATCCCGAGTTCCGCCCCCTCGAGCGCAGCGACCTTCGTCAATCCGAGGACGCCGTGTTTGGCGGCGCAGTAGGCGGCTTTAAACGGCGACCCGATCAGCCCTTGGACGCTTGCGATGTTGACGATCCGCCCTCGCTTGCGCGCGACCAGGTGCGGCCAGGCAGCCTTGGTTGCGTAGAAGACGCCGTCGAGGTCGATCGCGCGGACCTGCTCCCAGCGGTCGTCGGGAAACGACGCGATGGGCGAGACGAACTGGATGCCCGCGTTGTTCACGAGATGATCGAGCCCGCCGAAATCGGCGGCCACGGCATCGACCATCCGCCCCAGAATCTCCGGTTTGCGGACGTCGACCGCGTACCCGCGCGCTTTCGCACCCGTCTCCTGCGCGATCGCGGCGGCGGTGCGGCTCGCATCGGCACCAACGAGGTCGAAGAGCGCGACCGCCGAGCCCGCGCGCGCAAGTTCGAGTGCGCAGGCGGCGCCGATCCCGCGTGTGCCCCCGGTGACCAGGCTCACGCGCCCGGCGAGATCGATGAAGGTCGCCGCCATCAGGCACCCTTCCGATCGCGAAAGAACTCGTAGGTCGTTCGCATGCCCGCAACGAGCGGCACCTCCGCCTGCCAGCCGAGGTCGCGGCCCGCCAGCTGCGGATCGAATTGCGCCTCGCGCACGTCGCCGGCTCGCGTCGGCTGCCGCTCGATCGGCGCTTCGAAACCGCTGATTCCGACGAGCGTCCGATAGAGTTCGTTGACGCTCGTTTTCTGCCCGGTTCCGATGACGTAGCACGAACCGCCGCCGCGCTCGAGCGCGGCGGCGCTCGCGCGCGCCACGTCCTCGACGAACACGTAGTCGCGCGTCTGTTCGCCGTCTCCGAAGAGCGTGATTCCGCTGCGCGCGAGGAAACGTCCGATGAAGATCGCGATCACGCCGGCCTCGCCGTTTGGATCTTGGCGCGGCCCGTAGACGTTGCCGTAGCGCAGCGCGGTGAAGTCGAGGCCGTGCGCCGAGCGGTAGTAGCGCAAGTAGTACTCGGCGACGAATTTCGTGATCCCGTACGGCGAGGCCGGGTGCTGCGGGGTTGCCTCGCTGATCGGCAGGCGATCGACTTCCCCGTAGGTCGCCGCCGACGACGCAAAGATCAGCTTACGGACGCCGAATTTGACGGCATTCTCGAGCACGTTGAGCAGCCCGACGACGTTGACCTGCGCATCGAATATCGGTTCGCGCGCGCTGATGGCGACGCTGTGCTGCGCGGCCTGGTGATTGACGATCTCGGGCTTGAACTCTCGAAAGATCCGTTCGAGGCCCTGGTCGCGAATGTCGAGATGGACGAACGAGGCCCGTGGATCGAGGTTTTCGCGGCGTCCCCCGCCGCGTTCCCACAGGTTGTCGACGACCAACACCTCGTGCCCGGCCGCAAGGTAGCGGTCGACGATGTGCGACCCGATGAAGCCGGCCCCGCCGGTGACGATGATCCGCACCGCTCCTCCTTGCGAACGTGCCGCCGCGTCGCGATCTACGAGCGTGCGGCGTGCCCACCTCGTTCCGATCGCGCTTGCGGCCCTCGCCGGTGCGGCGAGCGTTGCGCAAGGGTTTGCGTTCCCGGTCCTGTTGCTCGCACTGGCCGGGGCGCTCGCCCTGCGTTCGGTTGCGCCCGGCGTTCGAGCGAGCGTGCTCGCGGCCCTCGCGCTTGCGATCGTCGACGCGCGCTTGCGTCTCGCGCCCCCGCTGCCTGCGCCCGATCGCCACATGCAAACGCTGCGCGCCGTCGTGCTTGCGGAACGGCCGCTCGACGGCAGCGCCGATGAATTGAGCCTGCAGCT
>JBOHTX010000126.1:0-6202 GCA_050733855.1 Vulcanimicrobiaceae bacterium | reverse complement strand
ATCGTGAACCTCGCGGGCGAAAGCGTCGCGCAACGCTGGAACGCGAAGCGGAAAGCCGAGATGCGGCGCAGTCGCGTCGACCTCCCGCACGCCTTCCTGCTCGCGCTCGAAGGGCTCGACTGGCGGCCGAAAGCCTACCTCTCGGCTTCGGCGATCGGCTACTACGGCACGAGCGAAAGCGCGGCGTTCGTCGAGACGAACGGTCCCGGCACGGACTTTCTGGCCGAACTGTGCGTCGCGTGGGAGGCCGAGGCCGATCGCGCGGCGGCGCTCGGCATGCGCGTCGCCAAGATCCGGACGGGACTCGTGCTCGGCACCGACGGCGGCGCACTGCCGCGACTCGTGCAGCCGTTTCGTCTGGGCGTCGGCGGGATCGTCGGCAGCGGCCGGCAGTGGTACTCGTGGATCCACATCGACGATCTGGTCGGCATCTACCTGCACGCGCTGGACGGCGCGGACGGCGTGCTCAACGGAACGGCCCCGAATCCGGTCCGCAACGCCGATTTTGCGCGCGCTCTCGGCGCCGTGCTCCATCGCCCAACGGTCTTTCCGGCTCCGGCGTTTGCGATCGAAGCTCTTTTCGGCGAGGGCGCGACCATGGTCGTCGAGGGCCAGCGGGTGCTTCCGGAGCGGACGCTTGCGAGCGGCTATCGCTTCAGCTATGAAACGATCGAGAGGGCGCTGGCCTCGCTGCTCGATCCGGCCATCGCGGACGCCTCGAGCTCTTCGAGGTAGCGCTCGGCCTCGAGCGCGGCGCGGCAGCCCATGCCGGCGGCCGTGATCGCCTGTTTGTAACGGATATCGAAGACGTCGCCGGCCACGAAGACGCCCGGGACCTCGGTGTGGACCCCGTCGCTCGAGACGATGTAGCCGCGATCGTCGAGCGCGAGCTGCCCGCGGAAGATCTCCGTGTTCGGATCGTGACCGACGGCGATGAAGAGCGCGTCGAAGGCCGTGCTTTCGACGGCACTGCTCCGCACGTCGCGAACCAGCAGCCGTTCGAGATGGTGCTCGCCTTCGGCAGCCACGACCTCGGCGTTCCAGCGAAACGCGATCTTGGGATGCGCCAGCGCGCGCTCGGCCATGATCTTGCTGGCGCGCAGGCGCTCGCGCCGGTGGATCACGGTGACCGAGCTGCCGAAGCGGGTGAGGAAGATCGCTTCCTCCATCGCGGAATCGCCACCGCCAACGACCGCGATCCGCCGTTCGCGAAAGAAGGCGCCGTCGCAGGTCGCGCAGGTCGAAACGCCGCGCCCGCGCAGTCGCTCCTCGCCCGGAATTCCGAGCCAACGGGCGCTCGCACCGGTCGCCACGATCACCGCCTCGGCCTCGATCCGTTCGTCGTCGGCCCAGATGTGCAGCGGACGGCCGGCGAAATCGACCTTGGTCGCGTCCACGTTTTCGATCCGGGCGCCGAAGCGCTCGGCCTGCGCGCGGAAGAGCTCCATCAGCTCCGGGCCCATGATCCCGTTCGGAAACCCGGGATAATTCTCAACCTCGGTCGTGAGCATCAGTTGGCCGCCGGCCTGGGCGCCGGCGAGCACCCGCGGCGCCAGGTTCGCGCGCGCCGCGTAGATCGCGGCACAGAGCCCGGCTGGGCCGGAGCCGATGATGACGAGTCGTTCTGCCACGGCCCCTGCGACCTGCCGGGCTGCGGGCGGAGTTGCACGAGGGGAGAGCGGGGGCCGAGCCCAAGAGCGCGTCGTGCTGGAAGACGAGTTCGTCGATATCCTCCGCAAAGCCAAAAAGGGCAGTGGCCTCGACGACGGGGCGCTCGCCGCCGCGAGTGGGATCGATCCCACTGCGCTCGGTGCGTATCTGCGCGGCGAAGCGACCCCGCCGCAAGACGGAGCCCTCGCGCTCGGGCGCGTCCTCGGGCTCGATCCCGAAAAATTCGCCGATAGCGCCGCGGTCCGCTGGCATCCCGACATCGCGTTGCCCACGTACGCGAGCGCGCACCCGCAGCTCCCGCAACCCTCGAACGGCTACCTGATCGTGCTCGAGGACGGCAAGACGGCGGCCCTCGTCGATCCGGCCGGCGATCCGCAAGCGCACGTGGAGCGCATTCGCGCAGGACCGGGTACGCTGCGCTACCTGCTGATCACGCACAAACACAAGGACCATTGCGATGCGGCCGGCGCCGTGGCCGCGGCCTTTCCCGAAGCGGAGGTCGTGATGCATCCCGACGACCTCTTCGCGATCGGCCCGCTCGGCGCACGCGCCACCAAAATCGTCGACGGCGCGACGCTCCCTTTCGGCCGCGAGCGGATCGTCATGCGCCACACCCCGGGACACACCGACGGCTCGTCCTGCTTTCTCTTTCGCGACACGCTGTTCACCGGGGATACGATGTTCGCCGGCAGCGTCGGCGCCGCGACCGGCGACCGCAGCACCTACCGCGACCTGCTTGCGTCGATCGAAGCGAAGATCTTTTCGCTCCCGGCGGCTACGGTGATCGCGCCGGGACACGGCCCGCCGTCGAGCCTGGCACAGGAGCGCGAGCACAATCCGTTTTTCTGATCCGCCTGCGGCCCAAGAGCCGCCACCCCTGCCGGTGGCCGAGCGCGAGCGTTCGGCGCTCGAGCGCGGCTTCGAACGCGTGCTATGGGGTTCGCGCTATCTCGCGCTGATCGCCGTCGTCGGCAGTTTGGTCGCCGCGCTTGCGATATTCGCGATCGCGGCGGTCGGACTCGTGCGCGGCATCTTGGCGATGGCGCAGCTTCCGGGCGTCGCCGGCGCGCAGCTGGAATACGCGCGCGTGGCGGTGGTCGGAAGGATCGCGGGCTCGGTCGACGGGTTCCTGTTCGCACTCGTGCTGCTCATTTTCGCACTCGGTATCTACGAGCTGTTCGTCGGCCCGATCGCGGCCGCCGAACGCTCGCCGTTCGCGAGGCGCATCCTGCTCGTCGGTTCGCTCGACGATCTGAAGGAGCGGCTGGCGGGCGTCATCCTGTTGATCCTGATCGTACGCTACTTCGAATACGCTCTGGATGCGAACGTACGGGACGGCCTCGACCTGCTGATGCTCGCGGTCGGCATCGTGCTGATCGCCGGCGCGCTCTTCTTCACCAACCGAAGGCGCCACGAGTGACGGACGCCGCGAGCGGCGCGCCGGCTCCAGCGCAGTTTCCCGACGAAAGCGAAGACGGCGCCTTCGTTCGCCAGGACGATGCTTTTCGAGATTGGGTGCGCGCGGACGGCTCGACGCCATACCCTCCCGAAGCCGGGCGCTACCAGCTCTACGTCTCCTACGCCTGTCCCTGGGCGCACCGCACGGTCATCGTGCGCGCGCTGATGGGGCTCGAGGATGCGCTCGGCATGACGGTCGTCAACCCGATCCGGGACGAGGCCGGCTGGCGTTTCGGCGGCGCGCCGGGGCTCGAACCCGATCCCATCGAGGGCTTTACGTATCTGGCCACGGCCTACGCGGCGACCGACCCCGAGTACGACGGCCGAGTCACGGTCCCGGTCCTGTGGGATACGCAAACGCATCGCATCGTCAGCAACTCGGACGACGACATCATGCGCATGCTCGAAACCGAGTTCGGCGCGCTCGCCCGGCGCGACGCCGACTTGTACCCGCGCGAGCACCGCGCCGAGATCGAGCAGCTCAACGCCTGGCTCTACGAAAGGTTCAACAACGGCGTCTACCGCGCCGGCTTCGCAACCACCCAACGCGAGTACGAGCGCGCGGTGCTCGAGGTCTTCGCGACGCTCGACCGGCTCGAAGCGCGGCTCGCCGAGCGCCGCTATCTCCTCGGGAACCGCCCGCTCGAGAGCGACTGGCGCGCCTTCGTGACGCTGGTGCGCTTCGATCCGGTCTACGTCGGCCACTTCAAGTGCAACCTGCGGCGGATCGTCGACTACCCGAATCTGTGGGGCTACCTGCGCGATCTCTACCAAATCCCGGGGATCGCCGCGACCGTCAACTTCGATCACATCAAGCGCCACTACTACATGACCCACGACGAGATCAATCCGGCCCGCATCGTCCCGCTCGGCCCGCTGCTCGACTTCGAAGCCCCGCACGACCGCGCGCGGCTCGCGAGCTTCGACCGCTTGCCGTAGACGACAGCGGAATCATTCGCCGTCGCGGCGAGGAAGCTACGGCGTTGCGCAGACGAACGCGGGTGCCGGTGAAGCGCTCGCTGACGGCGAGGGTGAACCGCTTGGCACCGGCGATGGGGTCGCGTTCTCCGTGACGTCGACCGTCGCTTGACCCGTCGTGATCGCATACGTACTCGCACACGTACCCGAGGCGACGCCGTTGCTCGGAGCCGCGATTTGCGGCGAACCCGCCTGGTTCGTCCAGGCGTTGTTCACGATCAGCGAGTACGGGCCTTGCGGCAGAGCGTTGATCGTATAGCTGCCATCGGCGCCGGTCACGCCCGCGTTGATCGTCTGGCCATTTTGCTCGGCAAGAATCTCGGCGTTCGCGACCGGAACGGTCGGACCCGACGGTTGAGCCAGCACGACCTGGCCGCCGAAGAAGCCGGAGGCGTACGGCGATGCGACGATGACCGGCTTCATGATCCACTTGCCACTGTTGCCCGCTTGCACGATCGACTCAGCGGCGTTGAAGTCGATTAGAATGCTATACGTCTGACCGCCCACCGCGTTCAGGCCGAGATTGACTTTGATGCCGGCCGTACCCGGACCGTCGCCATCGTCGATCGAGCTGCCGCCGTTGAAGTTGGAAGTCGGGCCCGTGGCGCTCGGAATATCGAGGGGGTACGTGTTCCCGTTCACCGTGATCGTATTGTTGCTCGGCGACGAATCGTCGAGCAGCAAACGCACTTGCTGGTAGTGTCCCGCAGGAACCGAGGCCGTGCCGAGTTGGATGCCCGGGACGCTCTGGTATTGCAGCAGGTTGATTTGCTCGGCCGGGTCAAACGTGGCGAGCGTTTGCGGACCGCCGGCACCGATGAGTTCGACCTTCGCGACCGAGATCGTCACAGCCGTAACGACGCCGCCGCTCATTTTGAAAGGGGCGTCAACCATCGCTATGCTTACCTTCGATTGCGTGCCCGAAGAGTTCCCGGTGGCCGGTGCGCTACCTCCACTGCAAGCCGATAGGACGAATGCTAGGCAACTCAGCGCGGTGAGCTTGCGAGAAAGCGGCCTGTTCCTCATTAAGGTACCCCTCCAAAAGCGACCGCTCGGTTACTGGCGGGCCGTACGTCGTGCACGTCTGTTCACGTCTCGGCGCGGATCTCTCCTGTGATCTCGATCACACCTTACCTCCTTCCAGCCTTTTCCTTACCCACGCGCGCGCCGTGCCCAAAAGCGCAACCAAAAACCTCACCGGCATTCCTTTCACCGTTTGGCGACCTGCTGGAGCGCGGCAGCGACCTCGTCTTCAGAATAGCCGCGATGTGCGAGCGTCCGAAAAAAATGTACGACCGCCTCTCGTAACAAGCGCGCCCGTATCCGCTTGTCGTGGGCCGGGGCATGGGAGGCGACGCGAGTTCCTCTCCGTCCTTCGCTCGCGAGCCAGCCTTCTTCTTGAAGCTCGGCGTACGCGCGCGCGACCGTATTCGGGGCGACTCCGAGATCGCCCGCAAGTTGCCGCACGGTCGGTAGCGGATCGCCCGGCCGCAGCTCGCCTCGTTCGACGAAGGCCCGCAGCTGATCGACGATCTGCTGGTAGGGTGCCGCCTCGAGACCCGGATCGACCGCGAGAAAAAGCTCGTTCACGCGCAAGCCGCGTATGACCCGCGGCCCAGGCGGCGCACATACCACGCTTGCCATGCCCAAAGCGCTACCCAGGCCGCAAGGGAAGTCATATGAACGGCCCGCTGCGCCGTCGTCACGAACGGTAATTCGGCATTGACGAAGCTGGTGAACACGAAGACGTTGCCGATTGCGACCACCGTGGTGAGGCCAACCCGTCGCAGGCGGATCGCGCGGTCGCGTCCGCGCTCCGCGGCGATGTCTTCGCCCGCAAGCTGGACCGGGGCACTTGCGATACGCCAGGCGATGTACGCCATGACGAGCGAGCAGATGCCGACGATCGCTGCCGCCGCCCGCTCTTCTGCAAGAACGACGTACGGAATCGTCAGCAGCGCCGCTGCGGCAGCGCTTGCGATCCAGATGGTCGGGACGACGGCGACTGCAAGCCGTGGGGCCAGCGATGCGACCCGGCGTCTGCGCGCACGTTCCTCCCCGAGCACGTCGATGACGAAGATGCTTACCGCCGCCA
>JBOHTX010000125.1:0-6204 GCA_050733855.1 Vulcanimicrobiaceae bacterium | reverse complement strand
ACCCCACCGCGCGCGGCCCCTCAGCCAACGCTCGCCCCCGGCGGCTGGGGCGAGAACTACGGCGAGCCGGTCGCGATGGACGATGGAACGCTCGCCGCCCTGCGCGCCGAGTTCGGCACCCTGACCGCCAAGATCGTCGTCGATGCCGACGGCCACGCGAATGCAGTCGCGCTTCCGGCGTCGCTCTCGGACGCGGCGCGCGCGGAGATCGTGCGCCGCCTCGAAGCGCTGCGCTACGTCCCGGCGGAATGCAACGGGCTGCGCTGCACCGGGACGCTCGTACTCGCGATCTAGTGTCCCGCTAGACTAGAACCCCGCGCCGTAGCCGAGGTCGAGCCGCAGCACTTTTTGACTCGAGCCGGCCACGATCGCGTGCATCGATTCGCCGTCGAGCGACTCGGTCACGAAGGTGCGGCTCTTGCCGAGCTGCTGGGTGTGACCGATCCCGTAGAGCACGCGCGACCAGCGCAACTGCAAGTGCTTGCCCCAGATGTTCGTGAAGGGGTCTTCGTTGTTGACGTTGGGGTAAAAATAGAGGCGTCCGAACCACGAGTTCGGCCGGCGCAACTGCGGCGGTGCATCGATTCCGAAGCCACCCGCGGTTTCGTCCGGGTAGGGCCCCGAGCGATAGTAGGCGGCGAGCGCGAGGAAGACCGGCACGCCCGGAAGCGCGACGCCGGCGCGAACCTCCTCGGTATCCTGGTGCTCATCGAAGCTGTCTTGGTAGACGTGCCGGCCACCCGCGACCGGGATAAAGCCGCTGCGATGGCCGAGGCCATCCGTTCCCGCGTCGGCTTCGAGCAAGAGCATCTGCCCGAAGAGCGGGAAGGTCGCGCCGAAGCGCCCTTCGGTCCCGGGCAGCACGCGAAAGCCCGCGGTCACGTCGTTGTCGGCCGCGCCGACCGGCAGAACGAGTCCTTCGAAAAAGCGCTCCGGGCAGCGTGCGGTTTGCGCCGGGAACTCGCACGGGAGCGCACCGTCCGCACGTGAGGTCACGACATCGGGATCCGGATCGGCGTCTGCGGCGAGTGCTGCCGAGCCGAAGAGCAGGAGGCAGAGCCCGAAGCCGAGCGCCCTCATTCGCGGCGCTTCCAGGCCCTCGGCGGCGTTCCTCCGGGCGCTACCGCCGGTGCGCATGCGTTGCGGACGCGCCGACGAGCGCCGCCAGATCCGGCGACGGCTCCGTTCCGAACGCCTCGCGCACCAGCTTCGCGAAAGCCTCGAATTCGCGCACGGCCGCGACCCGGTCGCCGAGTCCGAGCAACGCGCGGATGCGGACGCTCCGCGCCGCTTCGTCCCACGCATCGAAGGCGATCATGCGACCGGCCAGCGTGAGCACGCGCTCGAAATCATCGGCGGCGAGCGCCGCTTCGACCAGCCGCAGCGAGCCGCGCATGACGATCTCGTCGAGCCGGCGCTCGGTCTGCGCAAACCACGCCCCAAGCTCGGGAGCGGCCTGCCGGAACGCGACGATCCGCTCGATCGTTCCATCGAGCCAATGCGCATCGACCTCGCTGGGCGCGGGCGTCGCCGCGATCCGGCGATAATTCGCCTCGATCTCGTGCAGATCGACCCGCACCCCGTCGCCGAAGCGAAAACGCTCGCCGCTGCGCACGACCAGCTCGCGCTCGCCGGAACGCTCGCGCAACCGGTGGAGCGCTACGTTGAGCGCATTGCGCGCGCGGTCGCCGTCGAGTTCGGGCCACAGCGCATCGACCAGCGCCTCGCGCGCGATCCCTTCCGGCCGCCGCGCGATGGCGAGCGCCAGCGCGTAATCGCGGCCACGTAAGGTCGTAATCGGCAGGCCGGCAGCGTCCCGCACCGCGCCTTCGAGCAGTTCGAGGCGGATGCGCGGACCGGCGGGCGCCGCGACCGAGGATGGCCCGCCGAAGCGCGCGATCAGACCGTCGAACATGGTCGCGCGCTCGCCGCGCGCCAGGCGTTCGATCGCGAGCCTCGGCGCGTCGACGTCGAGCCGGCCGGCGATCTCGAGCAGTTCGTCGAGCGCCGGTCCGGGCCGCGCCCCGGCGCGCAGAAACAACGCGAGGCGCGGCAGCAGGCGGTGGAAGGGACTGCGAAAATCGTCGGCGACCTCGCGAGCCGCCTCGAGCAAGCCGACGCCGACCGCCGTCGGCGCGTTCGCCGCTCGCATCAGGTGCCCGAACAGCAGGTGCGAACGGCGTTCGATCCCGAGCGGCGACATCGGCTGGTTGCGCGCGCTCGCCAGCAGGTACGCCAGACCGCGGACCTCGTAACGCTCGACGAGTTCGGCCAGCTGCTCGGTAATCTGCGCGAAGGCATCGTCCTCGCCGACGAGCCAGGCCCCAGTCAGCGCGTCGACCAGGGTGCGCGCCTGATGGCCCGGCCAGCCGAGTTCCCGCGCGGTCGCCAGTTGACGCGCGATCTCCGCCCGCTCGCGTTCGCGTTCGCCGCGCAAGCGCAAGACGAGCGCTTGCGACGACGACCAGTACCAGGTCGTCTGCGCGACCGTGGTGCACCGCTCGCGGATGCGCTCCAGCTCGGCGCACGCGGAGCGCACCTCTCCCAGCAGCGCCTGGTAGCGGGGGCGGTCGATGAACAACCCGAGTTCCGGCAGTTGGTCGCTCCGCGGCAAGGGATCGACCCCCGCCTGCAGCTCGGCGAGCAAGCTCGCAGCCTCTTCGTGACGACCGACCGCGCTACGCAGTCCGGCCAGCGCGAGCGCGACGGCACAGCGCATCCAGCTGGGCGTCTGCGCATCGAGCGCGGCGTAGACGCGTTCGGCCTGTGCGAGCTGGGTGGCGTCGTCGGTGGTGAACCAGCGCACGTGCGCCGTCCAATACCAGAGCTCGGGAAAACGTTCGATGATCGCCTGCGGGAGCTGCGCCAAGGTGGTGAGATAGGCTGCCGTCGGCGCGAGCGTGTGTTCGGCTTCGAGGCTCGCGGCCGCGCGCGCGAAATCGCCGTGTCGCAGGGCCAGCATCGCGGCGCGCACGTGGTTCCCGCGCGCATCGTGGCCCGCGAGCGCGCGCTCGAGCAGCTCCCGCCGCAAAGGCTCCTGGTCGCGAGCGATCGCGCCCAGCAACAACGGATGCACGCTCCAGCCGCCGCCGGGTGCCGGGTGCACGAGCGGGACGCTCGCGAGCGCCCGCGCCAGGACGTCGTCGGCGCCATCGTGACCGAGCGCCAGCGTCAGATCGTCGGGGCCCGCATCCGGGATCGCCGCGAGCGCGACCAGCACCGCGCGCTCGTCGGCGGGCAGGTCGGTCAGGATCTCGTCGGCGATGTAATCCCGAATGCTCTCCAGGTCTGCCGCTTCCAGACGCGCCAGCATCTCTTCGAGCCGCCCCTCGCGCGCGAAGCGCGCGAACAGCAGAACCGCGATCGGCCAGCCGCCGGAGGCGCGCTCGAACGCCGCGAGCTGCGCCCGCTTCACGGCGATCCCGGCCAGCGCTTCGCCGATCTCGTCTTGCGAGAACGCCAGCTCCGCCGCGCGCAGCACGAGCACCTCGTGCGGCGCCGCGAAACGCGTCCAGCGGACCGGCGGTTCGAAGCGCGCGCAGATTCCGATCACGATCCCCGCCGGCCGTGCGGCGAGCAGCGCGTACAGCAGCGTGCGCGCCTCGGAGATGAGCGCATCTGCGGCGTTCTCGAAGACGAACAGTCCGCTCGCCTGCGAACTCGACCAGAGCGCGAGCGTAGGCTCGAGGTCCGGCGGCGCGTTGCCGCACGCGCTTCCGAGCCCGAGCAATTCCCGCGCCAGCGTCGGCGCCCGTTCGCGGTCGATCTGCGACAGCGTCCGCAAGACTCGCCGCCCGAGTTCCGCCGGCGAATCGACCCCTGCGCAATCGCAGATCGCAACCGCCTCGAAGCGGGTCGCAAACTGCCGGATCACGGTCGTCTTGCCGAAGCCGGCCGGCGCCAGAATAGCGAGCAGCACCGGCTGGGCGGCATCGATCCGCCGTAGCAACTCGATCCGTTCGACGACCGGACTTTGGGTGAGTGCGCTGCGACGCCGCGTCGTGCCCGTCTGGGATTACCTCCAGGGTCCGGGAGCGGTTCGGCCGAGCGGACGGCCGCCCTCCCAGGAGGCTAGAGAATCGTCTTGCCGAGCGCCGAAAGAATCAGCTCGACCGCGAGTTCGGCGGTCCGGTTGCGCTCGTCCAGGATCGGGTTCACCTCGACGACTTCGAGCGACCCGAGAATGCCGGCGGCGGCGATCCGCTCGAGCGCCAGGTGCGCTTCGCGGTAGGTCAAACCGCCTCGCACCGGCGTGCCGACCCCGGGCGCCTGACGCGGGTCGAGCGCATCCATATCGAAGCTGACGTGGACCGAAGCGTCCCCCTCGCCCGCGAGCGCGATCGCTTCCTCGATCACGCCTTCCATGCCGAGGCGATCGATCTCGCTCATCGAGAAGGCGCGAATGCCGAGCGCGGCGATCCGCGTCCGTTCGCACGCATCGACGTCGCGCAGGCCGACCAGCACCGTCCGTTCCGGAACGATGCTGCCCGCTTCGAGCGCGAACGAGATCGGCATCCCGTGGACGTTTCCCGATGGTGACGTCTGCTCGCTGTTGATGTCGGCGTGGGCGTCGATCCAGATCAGACCGGGCGGGCCGCCGCGCGCTCGTGCGATGCCGGCGAGCGTGCCGATCGCGATCGAGTGGTCGCCGCCGAGCACGAGCGGCAGCGCACCCTGCGCGAGCGCGCCTGCGACGATCGCGGCCAGTTCGTCGCAGACCGCCAGGATGATCCCCAGATACTTGGCGGAACCCGCATCGGCGACGGCCAGCGCAAGCGCGCCGTCGACGTGCGGAACCGCCAGGTCTCCGCGATCGACGAGCGTCGCGACCCCGAGTTCGCGGAGCCGTTCGCGCAGGCGCGCGTAGCGGATCGCCGAGGGACCCATGTCGACTCCGCGCCGGTCGGCGCCCAAATCCATCGGGACGCCGATCACCTCCACCCGCGCGGGAACGCTCATCGCGAATCCGCGCGATTCGGCAAGGCATGGATCAGCAGCACGCGCAGCGCGGCCGCGACCGGGACCGCTATGAACATCCCGAGGATCCCGAAGAGTTCCGCACCGCAGAGGATCGCGATGATCACCAGCAGCGGCGAAAGACCGACCGTTCCGCTGACGATGCGCGGCGCGATGAAGTGTCCTTCGAGCTGGAAGATGACGACGAAGAGGATCGCGACGATCAGCGCTTGATGCCAGCCTTGATTGAAGAGCGCGAGCAGGGTCGCCGGCACGAAGGCCACGATCGCGCCGACGTAGGGGATGATGTCGAGCAGGCCCGCGGCAACGCCGATCAGCACCGCGTATTTCACGTGCATGATCAGCAGCATGATCATGATCGCCGCTCCGATCGTGGCGCCGACCAAGAACTGCCCGCGAATGAAGCCGCCGAGCACGGCATCGAGGTCGCGTAGGATCGCGCGGGTCTTGGGGCGCGCCTTGGGCGGAAGCGCGCCCACGAAGGCTGCGATCAGCCCGGGCGCCTCGAAAAACAAATAGACCGCGAGCACCGGGATCACGACGACCGTCGCGACCAGCGAGACGACCGAGAACGCGATCCCCAGCAAGCCGCTGGCGGCTTGGCCGGCGTAATGCGTCCCGAAGGCCACCAGTTGCGGCGGGAGCGTCGCCAGATAGGTCCGCAGCGCGGGCGGGAGATGCGCGATCAGCGGATTGGTGGGATCGGCGATCTCGCTCTGGGCCCGGTGCACGACCCCCGGCAACGAGTGCACGAGCGTCTGCGCATCGTTCGCGAGCGCCGGACCGATGAGCGCGATTGCGAGCGCGGCGATCGCGACGATCGCAGCGTAGACGATCGCGATTGCCGGGCCGAGCCCGACGCGCCGCGCCAGCGCGTGAACCGACGGGAAGAGCGCGTACGCGAAGAAGATCGCCCCGATCAGCACGATCGCGACCGACGAGATCCGTCCGATGAAGCCGAGGATCGCGCCGACGACGAGCGCGCAGAGCACGATCAGCGTCACCACCTTGAGCGCGAGCGTCACGTTCCGCTCGAAGCGCGAGCGGGTGCGGCGGCGGCGCGGCGGGAGCGAGGCGGTGGTCATGCTGGCGGCTACCTTGTCCGCGACGGGCGCCGTCCCCCCGGCGCAGGCAAGCCTCGCTCGCGGTCCGTACTCGGGCGGCTATGAGCTTCCCCGGCTTGCCGCGCCCGCTCGCGGCGGCGTTCGCCGTCCTGGCGCTATCGGC
>JBOHTX010000124.1:0-6214 GCA_050733855.1 Vulcanimicrobiaceae bacterium | reverse complement strand
CGGCCGGCGGAGAAAGAACTCGATCACGGAGCTTGCTTACCTTCGGGAGTGGAGACGAGCCTCTCTACGCAGGAGGTCGCGCTTCGGTTTCGGGCACCAGCGCCTCGAGTACCCCCACGACCCTGCCCGCGACGTTGCGGACCAGCACTCGCTCGAACGGTGCAAGCGCATCGCGCTCGCCGGAATCGAGCGCTCCCAGGCGGCGCAGGAGCGCGAGCGTCGCCGGCGGGACCGCGCGGCGGGCGCCGTCGACGACCTTGAGCGCGAGGCCGAGTCCTTCTCGTATGAGCGCATCGCCGTGCACGCCCTCGGCACCGCCTTTGCCGACGATCCGGCCGCCGCTCGCGCCGGCGAGCGCGCTATCGAAGCGGCCGGTACCGGCCAGATACCAGGGCTCGTGCGCGACCGCCGTACGCACGCGCTCGAGCGCCCGCGCGTCACCGCCCGCGATCCCCTCGAGGGTCGCGAGACGTGCGAAGGCGAGCGCGGCCGAGCGCAGCGCAACGGCGATCACCGGGATCCCGCAACCGTCGACCGCGAGCGGGATCTCTTCGGTCGGGAGGCCGCACAGGCGCGCGCAGGTCGCGAGGATCGCGCGCTGCGCCGGATGTTCCGGCGCGAGGTAGCCGGCAGGGTCGGAGCCGAGGTGCAGCGCAAGCGCCAGGATCCCCGCATGTTTTCCCGAGCAGTTGTTGTGCAGCGCGCTCGGAGCCTCGCCGCGCGCGGCGAGCGCGTCCGCCGAGGACGCGTGCGCGGGCGGCTGCACGCCGCACTGCAAGGCAGCTTCATCGAGCCCGATCTTGCGCAAGACGCTCTGCACGGCCGCGACGTGTCCCGGTTCACCGCCGTGCGAGGCGCAAATGACCGCCAGTTCCCGCTCGTCGAAGCCGTAACCGTCGGCCGCGCCGCTGCGCACGATCTCGGCGGCGATGAGCGGCTTGGCGGTCGAGCGCAGCCAGATCGGCAGATCGATCGAGCCGAGCGCAAGTGCAAGCGTGCCGCGCGGATCGACCGCCGCCGCGGCGACCGCATGCACCGACTCCACGCGCGCACCGCGGCGCACGACCACGAGCGGTTCGCCGCGGGGGACCCCGGCCGGCTCCTTCAGCTCGGGTTCGGCCCTTGGACCACTTGCACGAAATCCGAGGGGCGCACGTACTTCGCGAAGGCGGCGCGGACTTGCGCGGCGGTCAGTTTCGCGTAGATCTCGGCGGCCCGGTGACCCTCGTCGAGCGGAAGCTCCGCGCGCGCACGCGCGAGCAGCGTCGAAGCGAGATCGCTCTCGCTGCCGTCGACGAGCGGAAGCTGGCGCAACAGGATCGCCTTGGCCTGCTCGAGTTCGGCTTGGCCGACGTCCTGCGTCTGCATCTGGCGCAGGTCGCGGACGATCAGCGCGCGCGCCTTCGCGACGTTGGGCGGATCGCAGCCGTATTCGATCGTGTAGGTCGAGCGCGTCTTGCCCGCTGCGAGCCGGCTCTCCACGAAATAGACGAGACCCGAAACCTCGCGCAGATCGTGATAGAGCCGGGTCGCATAGAAGCCGCCGCCGAGCACGTGCTCGCCGAGTTCGAAGGCGTAATAATCGGGGGCTTTGCGCAGGAGCGGGGTCGTCTCGGCGAGCGACACCGTATCTTGCACGCGGCTCTTGTCGGGCACGACGGTCGTCGCCGGGCGGTTCGCCGGAACCGGCGGCAGCGCGAGCTGCGGCTTGGGGCCGCTTGCAGTCCAGCCGCCGAAGTACTTTTCGATCGTCGCACGAGCGGCATCGGGCGTGACGTCGCCGATCACGACGATCGTGGCGAGATCGGGACGAAAGGCCTTCGCATAATACGCCTTTACGTCGTCGAGCGACACGGCGGCGGCGCTCGTGGGCGTCGGCTCGCGGAGCGCGGGGTCGCCGCTCGGATAGAGGGCGGTCGCGAGCGCCCGCGATGCCAAGTACGAGGGCGTCTTTTGGTTGCCGGCGATCTCGGCGGCGGTCTGGGCGCGCACGACGGTGAAGGCGTCGGCCGGCAAGGCCGGATGAAGTTCGTTGTCGGCCAGCAGCTGCACGCCACGATCGAACTTGTCGGCGAGCACGCTCAACGAAAAGCTCGTGCCGGCACTCTCTTGCGCCGCGATGTCGTCGAGGGCCTTTTGGAAGGCCAGCCGATCGAGCGTCGTGGTCCCGTACGAGAACAGGCCGTCGAGTACATCGCCGACGCCCTCCTGTCCGTGCGGCACCTGAAGCCCCGGCTGGTTCTCGACCTCGCCGACCACGCTCACCGTCGGGCTGATCGTTTCGGGTTGCACGATCAGGCGGATACCGTTCGGCAAACGCATGTCGGCCGGAGCGAGTGCATTCGGCGGAACTTCGATCGTTGCCAGGCGCGCCTGCGCCCAGCTCGGCAAGATGACCGGCTTGGTCGGTGCGGTGGTCGCCGTTTCGGCGCCGCCGAAGCCCTTCGAGGCGATCGGCCCGCCGGAGGGTTGCGGCAGCAGCGAGACGCGCACGCCGAGCTGCGGCTGCAAGTAAGTGCGCAAGATCGAGTTGACCTCGGCCGTGGTCACCGCACCGATCGCGGCAATGTCTTCGTCGGGCGACTGCCGGCCCTCGGCGGCGAGCGCCTGCGACCAGCTCGAGGCCAGGTCGGGGATCGAGTTGCGCTCGAATTCGAGCTGTGCAAGCTCTTGGCGTACCGCCGCCTGCACTAAATCGTCGGGGACGCCGTTTTTCGCGTAATTCGCGATGACTGCAAGGAGCTGCCCGTCGAACGCGCTCGTATCGGTCGTGCCGAAGGGAAGCGCGCCGTAGATCAAGCCGATGCTCGCTTTGGGGTAGGTCGCGTACAGCAGGGCGCCGGCCTGGAGGGCTTTGCCCGCGGGGACGAGTGCGTAGAGGTCGCCGCGCTGACTCGCGAGCACGTCGAACAACACCTGCATCGCCGCGAACTGCGCGACCTCGTCGCTGCCCGGAAGCCGGTAGCCGATCGCGTCGACCGCAACCGGTAGGTCGCTGGTGGTCGAGATCGTCTGCGCTTTGACCGGCAGCAGGTCGACGTCGGGGCGCGCGGGGACCAGATGCGACGGGATCGAGCCGTACAGTTTCTGCACTTGCGCGAGCGTCGCTTGCGGATCGACGTCGCCCACGATGACCAGGATCGCGTTGTTCGGCGCGTACCAGGTGTCGTCGAACTTCTTGAGCAGGGCGCCGGTGGTGGCATCGAAGGAGGGCCGCGTTCCGAGCGGGTCGTGCGCGTAGGGCGTCCCGGCGAACAGGATCGCGGAGAGTTGCGAGAACGCTTTGTAGACGGGATTGGAGAGGTCTTGGGCAACCTCTTGCTCGATCGCGTTGCGTTCTTGGCTCCACTGCGACTGCGCGTCGGTGATGTTGCGCAGACAGTCGGAATCGACGTGCAACGCGACGTCGAGATCGACCGCGGGAACGGTCGAAAAGAATTGCGTGATGTTCTGCTGCGTATCGGCGTCGCCGTCGCCTCCCAGCTGCGCAAAGATCGCGGAGGTCTGATCGCCGCTCAGATCGCCGCTGCAGCCGCGGAAGGCCATGTGCTCTTGTGCGTGGGCCATCCCCGGAAAGCCGGGCGGCGTCTCATCCGCGCCGGCCAGGATGTTGTCGTAGACCGTCGCCACCGGCGCCAGCGGATCGCGCACGATCACGACCTGCAAACCGTTGGCAAGCGTCGCTCGGGTCACGTCGCTCGCGTTCGAATCGGCGGCCGGTACCATCGTCGGGACGACGAGCGCAAGTGCGAGGCCGAGCGCGGCGCCGGCGCGAGCAAAAAGACGGTCGTTCATGATAGTCCGCCCGTTTCGCATCCCAAAAGGCGCATCCTCGCCGATCAAGCGAGCGCAGGGCGAATGCGCTCGACGACTCGCGCGTTCCAGGAGGCGCCGCGCCTCGCTCCGCGCGAAGCACGAGCCACGGTGTTCTCGCTTTCCGACCGCTCGCTCTACCTGGCCGACCTCGACCTCTGGATCGATTCGCAGCGCCCCCGAACGCGCTGCTACGTTTCGCACGGGCATGCCGATCATGCCCGGCCGCACGAGGTGATCGTGACGACGCCGCGCAGCGCCCGCATCTGCCGCTCGCGCTTCGGCAAACGCGCCGGAGCCGCCGGCGTTCACTACGAGCTGCGCGCGTACGATAAACCGTGGAGCGAGGGCGAGCACCGGCTGACGCTCTTCTCGGCCGGCCACGTGCTCGGCAGCTCGCAACTGCTGGTCGAGAACGAGCGCGGGCGCTTCGTCTATACCGGCGACTTTTCGCTCGAACCGTCGTACACGAGCGAGCCGCCAGAGGTGCGCCGCGCCGACGTCGTCCTGATGGAATGCACCTACGGCCGGCCCCAATACACCTTTCCGCCCCGCGCCGAGGTCGAGGGTGCGATGGTTGCCTGGGCGCGCCGTGCGCTGGAAGCGGGTGCCGTGCCGGTCTTTTACGCCTACTCGCTCGGAAAGGCGCAAGAGGCGCACGCGATCCTCGGACGCGCCGGGATCCCGCTTGCGTTGCACGGCGCGATCGCAACGATCGCCGAGATCTACGCCGATGAAGGGATCGCGCTGCCGCCCTACGAGCGCTACGATCCCGCGCGCTTCGACGGAACGTGCGCGCTGCTGTGGCCGCCCTCGGGGAGAGCGCTACCGCACTGGGATCGCGCGCGCCCACGACGCACGGCGAGCCTGACCGGCTGGAGCGCCGTCCGCAGCGGTTTTTGGCGCGGCGACGCCGAGGTTGGTTTCCCGCTCTCGTCGCACGCCGATTTCCCCGCGCTCGTGCGCTACGTCGAACTCGCCCAACCGAAGAAAGTGCTGCTCACCCACGGCTACCGCGATTTCGAACGCCGCCTGCGCGCGCTCGGCATCGACGCCGAATATCTCGAAGAACGCCGCCAGCTCGAACTCTTCGCCTGAGCTTCACGTCCCCAGGTCCCACATCAGGCCGAGATCGCGCTTGGAGAAAGCGCGGAACGCGATCAGCGTCTCGGTGCGCACGATCCCTTCGAGCTGCGCGATCCGCTCGGTGACCAGTTCCGCCAGGTCGTCGTGGTGCCGGACGCGTGCGACCGCGACCACGTCGAACGGGCCGGCCACGCTGTACACCTCGGCGATCCCCGGAATTTCGAGCAGTTCCTCGGCGAGGCCGGCGACGCGCCCCGGCGCCACCGTGAAGAGCACAAACGCGGTGACCATCGAGGCGGGGCGCTAGTGTCCCGAACCAGAAATGCCATGACAGTCGCTCGGCGCTTTTCCGCCGTCGCTTTGTTGCTCGTCGCTCAAATGACTGGTCATTCCACGCTCCTCGCGCCTAGCGACGACGAAAAATCGCTCGTCGCTTTGTGTCACGCCATTTCTGGTCGGGACACTAGTGCCTCAGGCCGATTTTTCGATCGGGGCGCCGACGACGCTGCCCCATTCGGTCCACGAACCGTCGTAGTTGCGTACGTTCGGATAGCCGAGCAGAGCCGTCAGCACGAACCAGGTGTGCGCGGAGCGTTCGCCGATGCGGCAGTAGGCGACGGTCTCGCGTTCCGGCAGAATCCCGGCCCCGCCGTAGAGATCGCGCAGCGCCGTCGAACTCTTGAAGGTTCCGTCGTCGTCGACCGCCATCGACCAGGGCACGTTCTTGGCCCCGGGAATGTGACCGCCGCGCTGCGCGCCCTCTTGCGGCAGATTCGGCGGAGCGAGGATGCGCCCGGCGAATTCATCGGGCGAGCGGACGTCGACCAAGTTCGTGACACCGGCGCGCACCCGCGCGAGCACGTCGTCGCGGAAGGCGCGGATCGAAAAATCCGGTCCGCTCGCCGTGTAGCGAGCGGGCGCCGAGTGCGGAACCTCGGTCGTATAGGGACGGCCGTCGAGTTCCCACTTCTTGCGGCCGCCGTTCATCAAGCGCACGTCCTTGTGGCCGTAGATCTTGAACTGCCAAAAGGCCCAAGCCGCGAACCAGTTATTGGCGTCGCCGTAGAGTACGACGATCGTATCGTTGCCGATCCCGGCCGTGGAGCAGAGCCGCTCGAATTGCTCTCGGTCGATGATATCGCGCCGCACGGTATCGCAGAGATCGGTACTCCAGTCCCACCCGACGGCGCCGGCGATGTGTCCCTTGGCGTAGAAGGTCGGGTCGACGTCGACCTCGACGAGCCGCACGCCCGGATCGGCGCCGTGTTCGGCGACCCAGGCGGTCGAGACCAGCGCCGCGGGACGCGCGTAACCG
>JBOHTX010000123.1:0-6226 GCA_050733855.1 Vulcanimicrobiaceae bacterium | reverse complement strand
ACGCGTCGTGCGCGGCATGGCGCCGATCTTCGGCACGAGCGGAGAGATCGTGGCGCTCGGAGGCTCCGGGACCGGCGGACTTCAGGCCGCGGTCGCGAGCAGCTTCTCGCCGGGGGAACGCGTCCTGGCCGCACCGGTCGGCATCTTCGGCGAACGGCTGGCCGCGATCGCGCGCGCCTTCGGGCTCGAGGTCGAGTTGCTCGAGACGCGCTACGGCTCGGCGCTCGATCCGGAAGCGCTGGCTGCCCGTCTGCGCGCCGACCGCGAGCAGCGCATCGCCGGCGTGCTGCTGACGCACAACGAAACCTCGACCGGGGTCCAGAACGATCTCGGCGCACTCGCGGCCGCCTTCGGCGAGCACCCGGCGCTGCGCATCGTCGATTCGGTGAGCGGCCTGGGGGCGACGCCGTTCGCGATGGACGCCTGGGGCTACGATATCGTTGTCACCGCGTCGCAGAAAGTGCTCGCGGCGCCGCCCGGCCTCGCGCTCGTCGCGGCGAGCGCGCGCGCCTGGGAGCGGATCGCAGCGGCCCGCGGCCCGCGTTTCTACTTCGATCTCGCCAAGGCGCGGCAGTTCGCGCACGACGGGCAAACGCCGTGGACTCCGCCGCTCTCGATCCTGGCGGCACTCGAGGTCGGCCTCGAACGCTATCACGCCGCGGGTGCCGCCGCCGTTTACGCGCGGCTCGAGCGTTACGCACGCGCGATCCGCAGCTTCGCCGAAACGCTCGGCATCGAACTCTTCTCGCGCCCGGGCGCGCACTCGGTGACGGTCGTCGCGCTGCGCGTGCCGCCCGGTCTCGAAGCGGGCACGATCCGCACGCGCCTGCGCGAGCGGGGGATCGTCTTCGGCGGCGGTCAAGGCCCGATGAAGGGCAAAATCTTGCGCATCGGCACGATGGGCGACCTCTCCGACGCCGACCTGCTCGCGGGTCTCGAAGCCTTCGAGACGGTCCTGTGCGAACTCGGCCTCAACGCCGCCGACGGCCGCGGCCTCGCCGCCGCGCACCGCGTGCTCTCTGCAACGCCGGTCACCGCATAGCGGTCAACCGCCGCTTTTTCAGCGCGCTGCCGCTCGCTCCGCTTCGAGCTGCGCGATGAAGTCGCCGTGCTTCATGGGACGCGAGAACATCGGGTAGTTCTTCTCGGTCGCCAGGCGCTGCTCGTCCTCGCTCACCGTCGCCGTGCAGTCGGTCAGCGTGATGACGTTGTAGCCCTTTTCGTAGGCGCTGCGCATCGTCGACTCGACGCAGCAGTTCGTCAGGAAGCCCCCGAGCACGATCGAGGTGATCCCGCGGCTCCGCAAGATGAAATCGAGGTTGGTGCTGGCGAACGCGTCGAGCCCGCGCTTGCCCTCGACCACGATGTCGTTCTTCTCGGGGGCAAGCTCGTCCACGATCGCGGCGCCCCAGCTCCCTTTGACGAACGACTTGCTATCGACGACGCCTTTGAGAATCCCGTACGGCTCCGAAGAAATCTCGCGGTAGCCTTCGGCGAATTCGATAGGCGCGTGAACCACCGTGCCGCCGGCCGCGCGAACTGATCGCGCGACCTCCTTCGTATTCGCGAGCATGTTGGTGCTCTCCATGATCGGCTTCACGGCCTCGTGCAGCGTCCCGCCGGGCGACGTAAAATCGTTTTGGTACTCGATCAGAACGAGCGCGGTTTTCTCTGGGTCCATCGGTGTTCTCCCGGTGTGTAGCGACGAGTGAGTGTTGGAGTCTCTGCTGATCGGCGTCGGCGGGGTAGGCGCACGTACGGTCCGGGGACACTACTCGTGCACTCGCCCGCTCCCACCATCGATTGAAAGCCGCACGAGGACGTGCGGTTCGTCGCCCCGCTCCTCGCCGTTCCGCAGGCGAGCTGCAACGCCCCGGCCCGCACGCGCGCCCACCCCGCCGACGCGGGCCGCAGCTGCGTCAGCGTGCGCCGGCCAGGAGCGCGCGTTTCTCCCGTAAGCGTGCTTCGAGCTGGGCGATCCAATGCTCGAACCTCTGGCCGGTTTTGGCGGAGAGTTCGATGACTTCGAGGCCGGGGTGGACCGCCTCGATCGCGGAGAGCGCGGCGGCGCGGTCGAAGCCGACGGCTTCGGCGAGGTCGATCTTCGAGAGCACCGCGAGCTGGGCGGTGTTGAAGGCGAGCGGGTATTTGAGCGGTTTATCTTCGCCTTCGGTCACCGAGAAGACGACGACCCGCAGGTCCTCGCCCAGATCGTATTCGGCGGGGCAGATCAGGTTGCCGACGTTCTCGATGAACAGCAGGTCGACCGCTCCCGGGTCCCAGGCCGCGAGTGCGCTGGTCAGCATCTCGGCGTCGAGCCGGCATTCGGCGGCGGTCGTGATTTGGTGGACGGGGACGCCGCTGCGCCGCAGGCGGATCGCGTCGTTGTCGGTCGCTTGATCGCCGACCAGCGCCGCCGCTTTGTAGCGGGTCGCGAGTTCCCGCAGGGTCGCCTCGAGCAGGGTCGTCTTGCCGGAACCGGGGCTCGAGAGCAGGTTGACGACGAGCGTTCCGTCGGCCGCGAAGCGTCGGCGCAGGTTGGCCGCGAGGGTGTCGTTTTTGCGTAAGATGCTCGCCTGAATTTCGACGACACGATATTTCACGTGGGCACCTCGATGGCGACGAGTTCGAGTTCGCGACCGGAGACGATCTCGGTCGAGGGTAATCCGCAGCGCGAGCAGCGGAGCCCGGCTCCCGGATTCGGCGCCGACTCCGCGCGACATGCTGCGCAGGCGATGACGAGCGGAACGTCCTCGATCCGTAGCTCGCTCCCTGCTGCGACCGTTTCGGCGCTTGCCAGCTCCCACGAGAAGCGAAGCGCATCGCAGGCGATCCCGGAAAGCGCGCCGACGCGGACGTGCACGGCGCTCACTCGTTCGAATCCGTCGCGTTCCGCCGCCTCGCCGATCGTTTCGAGCAGGCCGAGCGCGACCGAGAGTTCATGCATTGGCTGGCGAATCCCATCTAAGCGCATTTAGCGAAGCAGGAAATCTGGGTCGACGGTCCTCTTGCAGGCAATCCGCTAGCGGCGTAGACTCGTTGCACGGATACGTTCGCAGCACGAGCCCGCGGGGAACCGCCGCTCGTGGCTCTGTCGATTTTTCGTCAAAACCGTACAGTCGAGGCGCAATCGATCGAACATACTCGGTTCCCGTACAAAAACTGATCGGATCCCACCCCACGGACGGTTCATGACGCGCGCGCGTTGGAGGCTTTGCCGATGCCAGGTGCCGCTCCATCCGACCTGCTGGTTAACGTTCTTTGGATTCCCGCCGGGCTCGGCTGCGACGGAGATTCCGTCGCGCTCACCTCGGCGATGCAGCCCTCGATCGAAGAGATCGCGCTCGGCGCGCTCCCCGGGCTGCCGAAGGTCCGCTTCCACTGGCCCCTGATCGAGTACAGCCTCGGCGGGGCCGAATTCTTGGAGGCGTTCTTCAAGGCCGGCCGCGGCGAACTCGATCCCTTCGTGCTCGTGCTCGAAGGTTCGATCGCCAACGAAGCGATCAAGAAGGAAGGCTACTTCACCGGCTTCGGCAACAAGCCGGGGACCGACCAGCCGATGACCTTCAGCGACTGGATCGATCTGCTCGCGCCCAAGGCCTGGGCCGTGCTCGCGGTCGGGACCTGCGCAACCTACGGCGGTATCCACGCGATGGCCGGCAACCCGACCGGCGCGATGGGCGCACTCGATTACCTCGGCTGGGATTGGAAGTCGAAGTTCGGCCTCCCGATCGTGTGCGTTCCGGGCTGCCCGATCCAGCCGGACAATCTTTCGGAGACGATCCTCTACCTGCTCTGGCAGGCGGCCGGGATCGCGCCGATGATCCCGCTCGACGAAGCAGGGCGCCCGACCTGGCTTTTCGGTAACACGGTGCACGAGGGCTGCGACCGCGGCAGCTACTACGAGCAGGGTCAATTCGCGGAGACGTACGACTCGCCCAAGTGCTTGGTCAAACTCGGCTGCTGGGGGCCGGTCGTCAAGTGCAACGTTCCCAAGCGCGGCTGGACCGGCGGCGTCGGCGGTTGCCCGAACGTCGGCGGCATCTGCATCGGCTGCACGATGCCCGGTTTCCCGGACAAGTTCATGCCCTTCATGGACGAGCCGCCGGGCGGCAAGGTCTCATCGTCGATCAGCGGCATCTACGGTTCGGTCATCAAGACCCTTCGCAACTTCACGACGGAGACGCTCGACAAGGAGCCCAAGTGGAGGCGCAAGGGCCGTGAACTCACGACCGGCTACCATTACCGCTGATCGGCAAGCTTTCTAAACTCTTCGGCTCGCGAGAGGAACCGTCCATGGCTATCAAAGACCTGCCCGGACAGACGACCGAATCGGGTGCATCGCGTCTGGTCGAAATGTCGTGGGACCCGATCACCCGGATCGTCGGCAGTCTCGGTATCTACACCAAGATCGACTTCCAGAAGAAGCGGGTCGCCGAATGCCATGCGACCTCCTCGATCTTCCGCGGCTACAGCATCTTCATGAAGGGTAAAGACCCGCGCGACGCCCACTTCATCACCTCGCGCATCTGCGGCATTTGCGGGGACAACCATGCGGTCTGCTCGGTCTACGCGCAGAACATGGCCTACGGCGTCAAACCGCCGAACATGGGCGAGTTGGTGCTGAATCTCGGCGAAGCGGCCGAGTACATGTTCGACCACAACATCTTCCAAGAGAACCTGGTCGGGGTCGACTTCTGCGAGCAGATGGTCCGCGAGACCAACCCCTCGGTCTGGGAGAAAGCCAAGGCGACGCCGGCACCGCACGCCGCCGTCCACGGCTACAAGACGATCGCCGACATCATGACCTCGCTCAACCCGTTCTCGGGCGATTTCTACCGTCAGGCGCTGCAGATCAGCCGCTACACGCGCGAGATGTTCTGCCTGATGGAAGGCAAGCACGTCCATCCCTCGACCCTCTATCCGGGCGGGGTCGGGACGGTCGCGACCGTGCAACTCTTCAGCGACTACTACGCGCGCCTGATGCGCTACGTCGAGTACATGAAGGTCTGCGTCCCGCTCCACGACGACCTGTTCGATTTCTTCTACACCGCGCTGCCCGGTTACGAGCACGTCGGCGAGCGGCGCATCCTGCTCGGCTGCTGGGGCGCCTTCCAAGACCCCGATCACTGCGACTTCCAGTACAAGACGATGACCAACTGGGGCCGCAAGATGTTCGTGACCCCGGGCGTCGTGGTCGACGGCAAGCTCGTCACCAACGATCTCGTGAAGATCAACCTCGGGATCCGCATCCTGCTCGGACACTCGTACTACAACGACTGGGAAGGCGAGGAGACGTTCGTCCCGAGCGATCCGCTGGGCAATCCGGTCGACCGGCGTCACCCCTGGAACATGCACACCCTGCCGACGCCCAAGAAGCGCGACTTCGCCAACCAGTATAGCTGGGTGATGTCGCCTCGCTGGTTCGACGGCAAGGACCACCTGGCGCTCGATACCGGCGGCGGCGCGCTCGCGCGCCTGTGGTCGACGGCGCTCTCCGGCTTGGTCGACATCGGCTACGTGAAGGCGACCGGCAACAGCGTCGTGATTAACCTGCCCAAGAGCGTGCTCTCGGGGCCGGCGACCTTCGAGTGGAAGTGCCCAAAGTGGTCCAACGCGATCGAACGCGACCGCGCGCGGACGTACTTCCAGGCGTACGCCGCCGCCTGCGCGCTGCACTTCCTCGACAAAGCGTACGAGGAACTGCGAGCCGGCAGGACGGCGACCTGGGAGCCGTTCACCGTTCCCAAGGAAGCGATCGGCTGCGGTTTCACCGAGGCGGTCCGCGGCGTACTCTCGCACCACATGGTGATCCGCGACGGCAAGATCGCGAACTACCATCCCTGGCCGCCGACGCCGTGGAACGGCAATCCGCGCGACGTCTACGGAACGCCGGGGCCCTACGAGGACGCCGTGCAGAACACGCCGATCTTCGAAGAGAACGGGCCGGATAATTTCAAGGGGATCGACATCATGCGGGCGGTCCGTTCGTTCGATCCGTGCTTGCCGTGCGGCGTCCACATGTACCTCGGCGACGGCAAGACGATCGAGACGGTCCACTCGCCGATCTCGCCCTTCGGCTGATGGCTGGCGCGGCGCGCGCGGCCTCCCCTGCGGAGTACGGCGTGCCGTCGGAGCGGGGCGGACGCGAAGGTGATCCGCGGGAACTTGCCGGCCGCATCGAATCGCTGCTCGCGCTGCTCGATGCGGCCGGCCTGTCTCGCGT
>JBOHTX010000122.1:0-6254 GCA_050733855.1 Vulcanimicrobiaceae bacterium | reverse complement strand
GGTCGCTCCCCAGCTTCGCGACCTCGTCGAGCGACTTCCCGACCAGTTGCCCGGAGAGCATCGAGGCCGAAGCCTGACTGATCGCGCAGCCCCGCCCCGAAAAGCGCACGTCGCGCACGCGACCCTCGTCGTCGAGCGCGAGCTCGAAGCGGATGCGGTCGCCGCACAGCGGGTTGAGGTCCTCGGCGCTCGCGTCCGCGTTCTCGAGGGTTCCGAAATTGCGCGGATTGCGATAGTGGTCGAGGATGTACTCTTTGTAGAAGTCGTCCACGGCTCAGCCGATCCGGAAGAGGCTCGCCGCCCGTTCGAGCGCACTCGCCAAACGCTCGACATCGTCTTCGGTATTGTAGAGGTAGAACGAGGCGCGCGCCGTCGCGGCGAGCCCCATCTTCTCGATCAGCGGCATCGTGCAGTGGTGGCCGGCGCGGATGGCGACGCCTTCGGTGTCGAGGATCGAAGCGACGTCGTGCGCGTGCACGTCGCCGAGGTTGAACGAGATCAGCCCCGAGCGCAGCTTGCGGTCGCGCGGTCCGTAGATCGCGAGGCCCCGTTCCTCGAGCGGCGCCAAGCGGTCGAGCGCGTAGGAGGTCAGCGAGCGCTCGTGGGCCGCGACCGCGTCCATTCCGATCCCCTCGAGATAGGCGACCGCGGCCGCGAGGCCGGCGGCCCCCGCGATGTTGCCGGTCCCGGCTTCGAACTTCCAGGGAATCTCGTTGAAGGTCGTGCGGCGGTACTGCACTTCGCGGATCATGTCGCCGCCGGTCAGGAAGGGCGGCATCGCCTCGAGCAGTGCCCGCTTGCCGTAGAGGAACCCGATCCCGGTCGGCCCGCACATCTTGTGAGCGCTGGCCGCGAAGAAGTCGACCTCGAGCGCGCGGACGTCGACCGAAAAGTGCGGCGCGGATTGCGCGCCGTCGACGAGCACGAGTGCTCCGGCGGCGTGGGCGCGCGGCACGATCTCCGCGAGCGGAGCGATCGTGCCGAGCGTATTCGAAACCTGCGCGAGCGCGACCAGCTTGCTGCGGTGCAGCAGCGCGTCCAGGCCCTCGAGGACGTGACGCCCCTCGCCGTCGATGGGGATGAAGCGCAGCTCGGCGCCGGTCCGCTCGGCGACCATTTGCCACGGGACCAGGTTCGCGTGGTGTTCCAGCTCGCTCAGCAGAATCGCGTCGCCCGCGCGCAGGTTGGCGAGTCCCCAGCTGTAGGCGACCAGGTTGATCGCCGCGGTCGCGCCGGCGGTCCAGACGATCTCGGCCGGTTCGGCGGCCCCGATGAAGCGCGCCACGGACGCGCGCGCGCCCTCGAACGCGTCGGTCGCGCGCTCGGCGAGTTCGTAGACGCCGCGGTGGACGTTGGCGTTGTCGTGCTCGTAGTAGTGAACGAGCGCATCGATTACCGCGCGCGGTTTCTGCGCGGTCGCGGCCGAATCGAGGTAGACCAGCCGCTGCCCGCGCGAGGTCGGCTGGGCCAGCAGCGGAAAGTCGCGCGCAATCGCGGCGGCGCGTTCGTCGAGCGCGACGCTCACGGCTCGTCCTCGGTCGCGCGGGCAACCTTCTCGTCGAGTGCGGCCCGAATCTCGTCGCGCAGGTCCTCGCCGCCGGTCCGCACCAGCGCCGGTTCGAAGAAGCCGAGCGCGATCATCCGCTTGGCGTCGCGGCGCGCGAGCCCACGGCTCTGCGCGTAGAACAGCGCCTCCTCGTCGATCGAACCGACGGTTGCGCCGTGGAAGGCCTTGACGTCGTTGGCGGCGATTTCGAGCGCCGGGATCGAATCGATGTGCGCGTGTTCGGAGAGCAAGAGCGCGTCGTCGCGTAGCGCGGCATCGCTGCCGTGCGCGTGCTCGCGGATCGCGATGTTGCCGAAGTAGCGGCCTTGCCCGCGATCGGTCGCGGCGCTGCGGACGACCGTGTGCGAACGGGTGTGGCCGACCTCGTGGCAGGTCGTCGTGACCAAGTCGACGTGCTGGTCTTCGGTGTTGAAGAAGAGGGCGTCGATCTCGGCCTCGGAGCCCTCGCTTCCGAGACGCGCGTCGACCACGCTGCGCGAGAGCGCGCTGCCGAGTTCGGCGAGCCGCCAGTGGATGCGCGCGCCGCGTCCGCAGCGCGAGCCGCGGGTCGCGAAGAGACGCGCCTCATCGGAAGCGCGCTGCATCACCACGTACTCGAGCGCCGCCTCGTCGCCAACCTCGGCTTCGACGACCGCCGAGACAAAGTTCGCGCCCTCGCCGAAGTGCCGCTCGATCACCGTCGCGCGCGCGCCTGCGCCGAGCGCGACCACGACGTGCGGGAAGACCGCTTCGGCCTCGGCCGAGCCGCGGTCGGCGAACACCAGCACGACCGGCGCCGCAAGCACGACGCCGTCGGGCACGTACACGAAGGCGCCGGCGTTTTGGAAAGCGGCAGCGAGCGCCGCGAAGCGCTCGGAGCGCCAGTCGACGATGCGGTGCAGGATCCGTTCGAGCTGCGGGGCGTGGGTTGTGAAGGCATCGGCGAGCGGCACGACCACGATCCGCGGATCGAGCGTCGGGCGCTGCGGGGCTTCGAGGTAGGTCCCGCCCAGATGCACGAGCCCGCCGGCATTGGCGAGCGCGAGCGGATCGGCCGGCTCGCCGCTCGGCGTGGCCGGCACGAACGGCGCGCTCTCGGCGCGAACGCGCGCGGAACGCCACGAAAGGTCGGCCAGAGCGAGCGCGCCGTAGTCGTATTTCCAGCCGCCGGGGCGGCGCCCGCCCGGGATCGGAAGGTCGCCGAAGCGCGCCAGCGCGTCGCGTCGCGTTGCCGGCGCCACCACGCCGCCGCCCGGCTCGCGTGCGAGCTGCGCGATCGCCGCTTCGAGGGTTGCGAGATTCGGCGCGAACGCGAGCGCGTTCGAAGCGCTAGACGCCGGCACCGAGATTTGCCTCTTCGCGCACGCCTTCGTATCCGTCGCGTTCGATCTCCGCTGCCAACTCCGGACCGCCGCTGCGCGCGATACGCCCGTCGAGCATGATGTGCACGACGTCGGCCGGGATGTGCTGGAGGATGCGCGGGTAGTGGGTGATCACGAGGAAGCCGGTGCGGCGTCCTTCCTCGGTCTCGCGCAGCGCGCGGATCGCGTTGCCGACCGAGCGGAGCGCGTCGATATCGAGCCCGGAATCGGTCTCGTCGAGGATCGCGTACTTGGGCGCGAGCATCGCGAGCTGCAGCATCTCCATTCGCTTTTTCTCGCCGCCGGAGAAGCCGTCGTTGACGTAGCGTCCGAGGAACGCCGGGTCCATGTCGAGCGTCTCGAGCTTCTCGAAGATCGTTTTGCGAAAGGCCGCCGGCGTGAGGTCGCCGGGCTTGACGGTCTGGCGCGCAATCCGCAGAAAGTTCGCGACCGAGACGCCCGGGATCGCCGCCGGATACTGAAAGGAGAGGAAGAGACCGGCCTTGGCGCGCTTGTCGGGTGAGAGTTCAAGCAGCTCATCGCCGTCGAGCCGCACGGAGCCTGCGGTCACCGCGTAGCCGGGGTGGCCCGCCGCGCAGAACGCCAGCGTCGATTTGCCGCTGCCGTTTGGACCCATCAGGGCCGCCACGGTGCCCGGCGCAACCGCCAGGTCGATCCCGCGTAGGATCTCTTTGTCGCCGATCGAGGCCCGCAGCCCCGAGATCGCAAGTCCACGTTCGCTCATATCGGGGCTATCGTACGGGAGGTAGCCGGAGAAAGTCAAGGAAAGCCTGGACTATCTGCGTTATTCGTGGTACCGTCGGAGGCGACGATGCACGACGCCCGGTTCCTCCAAACGACTCGAGGGAAGATCGTTGCGGCCCTGCGCCGACGGCGTTCGGCTTCGGCTACGATCCTGGCCGGTGAGTTTGGGCTTTCGACCAACGCCGTCCGCCAGCAGTTGATCGCCCTCGAGCGCGACGGCTACGTCGTGGAACGTTCGGTCCGGCGCGGACCGACCAAACCGACCCTCGAGTACTCGCTCTCCGAGAGCGCCGAGACGCTCTTCCCGCAGCGGTACGACCGCTTGCTGAATGCGGTCCTGCGCGAGGTGAAGACGCTCGGCCCCGAAGCGGTTACGACGGTGATGCGCTCGCTCGGCGAGCGGACCGGCCGGCGCTTCGAAGAGCGACTGGTCTCCGAGGACCCGAAGAAGCGAGTCTACGAGCTTGCCGCGCTGCTGCGCGAGGAGGGGGTCGAGGCCGAGGCCGTCGAGCATCCCGACGGCTCGCTCGAGTTGCGCGAGGCGCACTGCCCGTATGCGCACACGGTCGGCGAACATCCGGAAGTCTGCACGATCATCCACACGGTCTTGCACGAAACGCTCGGACCGCAGGCGCATCAGGTGGAGTCGCTCGCAACCGGCGGCGAAGCCTGCCGGTTCGAAGTCGTGTCCGCGGCGGCGGAGAAGGGATAGTCGGCGGAGTGAATTTCGCAAAGTTCCAAAAGCTGGTCGAGGAGCGCAGCGGCTTCCGCACGATGGAGCAGCCGATGGCGACCGGCGAGTACTTCAGCGACTCGTGCGGCGACATGTACTCGTATTATCTGCAGGTCGGACCGAACGAACGGATCGCCGACGTCTCCTATTTCACGACCGGCTGCGGCTTCGGGACGGCGACCTGCTCGCTGCTGGTCGAACTCGCGCGCGGCAAGACGCTCGACGAAGCCTATGCCATCGACGACGCGCAGATCGAAGCCCAACTCGACGGCTATCCCGAGAAAAAGAAAGACTATCCCAGCCGCTCGATCGCCGCACTGCGCGCCGCCATCGACGACTTCCGCGCCAAACGCGCCGCCGGCAAAATCACCGACGAGATGCTCGCCCGTGCCTCGGCGCTCGCGCCGGCCGCTCCGGAACCGGCTCCGTCCGCCGAAGTGGTCGCAGCGTCGACGAACGGCGCACCGGTCGACGATGGGAAAATGCTGATCAAGCTGCACTGATCCGCGGTCTCCCGAGGCAGCGGTGAACTCGCGTCGCCGCGTGGCCAGGGCTCGACTCGGCGGGCTCTCGCACGAGTCAGCGTGACCGGGTATACTCAGCCGAGCCATGGCGGAAAAGAGGAAGACAGGCCCCGACTCGCTCGGGAAATACGCCGAGAAGCGCGATTTCTCGCGGACGCCCGAGCCCTCGGGTGGCGCCGCGAAGACCAAGCCCAGTCGCGGGAAGCGGCTGCGGTTCGTCGTGCAGATGCACCGCGCGACCCGCCTCCACTACGACTTCCGGCTCGAAGCCGACGGCGTGCTGAAGTCGTGGGCGATCCCGAAGGGGCCCTCACTCGACACCGGCGAGAAGCGGCTGGCGATGCACGTCGAGGACCATCCGCTCGACTACCGCGATTTCGAAGGGATCATCCCGCGCGATAACTACGGCGCGGGCGAAGTGATCGTCTGGGATCGCGGCACCTACCGACTGCTCGAAGGGACGAGCACCACCGAGCAGATCGCCAAAGGCTCCCTCAAGTTCGAGCTGTTCGGCAAGAAACTGCACGGCGGCTTCGCGCTCGTGCACATCAAGGGCCGCGACGGCGAAGAGAATGCCTGGCTCTTGATCAAAGAACGCGACGCGGCGGTCGATCCGAAGTGGAAGATCGAAGTGCATCCGGAATCGGTCGAGTCGGGCAAGACGCTCGCGGATATCGCCAAGGACCCGCGGGCGCGACATTGGCAATCGGACCGGCCAGCCTCGCGCGCCGTAACCGGTGCACGCGTCCGCGCGCAGGCCGCCCGCGCGGAGAAGATGCCGGAGGTCGCGTCCCCGATGCTTGCGAGCGCGCTCGCCGAACCGTTCGACGATCCGGCCTGGCTCTTCGAACTGAAGTGGGACGGCTATCGGGCGCTCGTGCGGATCGAGCGCGACGGCACGGTCGAGATCAGCTCGCGCAGCGGCAAGGACTTCACCGCAAAATTTCCCGAGCTTGCCGAACTCGCCGAGGCCTTTAACGAGCGGCCGGTGCTCGTCGATGGAGAGATCGTGGTGCTCGACGACGAGGGGCGGCCCTCGTTCGAAGCGCTGCAAGAGCGCCTCGACCGCTTCGGGCGCGCGCAGCCCGAGCGCAATCCGGTGACGTTCGTCGCCTTCGATCTGCTCTACGGCAACGGGCGCGATCTGCGCGGCGAGCCGCTCGAAGCGCGCAAGGCGGCCCTGGAAGGAATCCTGACCGGCGCGGGACCCGCGATGTTCAGCAAACACGTCGTCGGCGACGGCAAGCAACTCTTTGCGCTGGCGCGCGCCCGCGGACTCGAGGGGATCGTCGCCAAGCGGCGCGCCTCGACGTACCAGGAGCGCC
>JBOHTX010000121.1:0-6320 GCA_050733855.1 Vulcanimicrobiaceae bacterium | reverse complement strand
ACCGGCAAGTATCCCGACGTCGAGGACGTGCAGAAAGTCTTCGGCACGCTCGAATACTTCGGCGGTCAGGAGGACGGCGTCTCGTTGACGGACCTGCGCAAGATCTCGCAGCTTCCGCTCACCAAACTCAAGGTCGTGCTGGCCCTGCTCAAGAAGGCCGGCTTCATCGAGATGCGCTCGCGGGCACGCTACGGCTTGACCGAACAGGCGCTGGGCAATCGCGAGCTGGTGCTCAACCTCACCAACTACGACACCAAGAAGTCGTACGATCAGAGCCGGCTCGCCATGATGCTGCAATATGCCGAATCGCGCGGCTGCCGGCGGCGCTTCGTGCTGAGCTACTTCGGCGAAGAATACAGCGAGGCGTCCTGCGGTCAGTGCGACAACTGTCTGCGCGCCGCCGAACGTTCGGCCCTCGAATCGACCCCGACCTCGGGCTTCCGGCTCTCCGATATCGTGGTGCATCCGAAGTTCGGGCAAGGCACGGTCGAACGCGCGGAGAAGGACTTGGTGACGGTCTTGTTTCCGAGCTTCGGGTACAAGACGTTGCTCGCTTCCGCCGTCAACCGCGAAGCGAAGATCGCTTGAACGACGTCGCGTAGAGGAGATGATGGTGGACCGCGGACGCGGGCGCCCGGCGCTTGCGATCGTCGCCGCGACGTGGCTTGGGATCGTCGCCCTGGCCGGTCCGCCGCCCCCTCCGCCCCCCGCTCCGCCCGGTGTCACGCCGAGCGCAGCCGCAACGGTCACCCCAAGTGCCGCACCGCCGAGCAGCGCACCGGCGAGCAGCGCACCGGCGAGCAGCGCACCGGCGAGCAGCGCGCCCGCGAACGGCGCATCCCCGAGCGCGGCCGCGAGCGCGACGCCGACGCCCGCGGTGCCGACGCCGGTCCCGACCGAGCCGCCGATCCTGGTGACGCCCGCGCTCGCGCAAATCACGCCGGGCGGCAGCGCGCAGATCCAAGTGCAACAGGTGCTCGGCAACGTGAACGTCACGGTCGCCGATCCCGCGCTCGTCGCCGCGAGCGTCGATCAGTCGACGCTGATCGTGACGCTGCAGGGCAAGGCCGTCGGTTCGACCACGATCACGATCAGCGATGCGCGCGGGCTCACGCGCGTCGTCCCGGTCCGGGTCGCGTACCTGGCGGGCGACGTCGGCCCCGTCGCCGCGATCCGGATCACCGGCAATCCGGCGACCCAGCTCTTCGTCAAAGAACAAGCGATGGCGGCGGCCCTCGCCGGCACGAGCGCCCGGCCCGGCGCGCAGATCATCGCAACCGCCGACGACATCGCCTTCCCCGCGCCGCTTTTGTCCGATCGGATCGCGACCGTCTCCGTCCCGATCACGATTCAAGGCGATGCGTATTTCAGCGTCGAGGGCACGACGCAGGTTCGGGTCGAGAACGACGCGCTGCCGTCGATCCGGCCCAACTCCTTGCTCGTCAGCGACTTTCCCGAAACCCTCAACGCCAACGGCATCCTGTTCACCGCCGACTTGCAGGCGCGGGTCGCCGAGCGCTTTCTGTACTACCACTACGATCCGCCCGGCCAACCGGCACGGCGCATCGTGCTCAAAGTCCAGAACCCCTCGCCCGATCCCGCGACCGTGCAGGTGATCGACGGCATCGGCGGACCCGCCTCCAACGAACTCGAGGTGGGCCACCTCTCGACGGAGCGCTTTCTCGTGCACCTCGCGCAGAACGAAGGGAAGGTCGTCACGATCCCCGGCAACGCCACCCTCGCGC
Source organism: Vulcanimicrobiaceae bacterium (assembly GCA_050733855.1). GTDB lineage: Bacteria > Vulcanimicrobiota > Vulcanimicrobiia > Vulcanimicrobiales > Vulcanimicrobiaceae > JBOHTX01. The sequence continues at coordinate 4,575 of JBOHTX010000121.1, read as the reverse complement.
TCGAAGCGCAACCGCTGCCGCCCGGCACCGTCGTCAGTTCGCTCTTCCAACTCTTCGAAGTCGACGGCGCACCGTTGCATCTGACCTTGGTCGCCCAGAACGCGGACGACCCGATCGACGGGCCGATCCCGCACTCGGCCCTGCTGGTCGGAACCAAAGATCACGCGCGCGGCATCTATCCGATCCCCGAGTTCTACTACGATTTCAGCTACGACACCAGCGGCCCCGACCTCGCGATCCCGATCGGCGTGATCCCGCTACCGAACCTCGTCGTCGGGCAGACGCTCGGCGGCGACTACGGCGTGCTGCAATCGATCACCGTGCGAATGGTCAACCCCGATCCGCGTAACGCGCGCAACATCGCGATCTACGCGCAACCGCGCGGCGGCCGCGCGACCGGAACCTTCCTGATCGACCGCGTGCTTCTGCAAGCGCACCAGATGCTGCCGTTCCAGATGTACAAACTGCGCGAGTACACGGTCCCGCCCGGCAGTTTCGTGCGCAGCGAGATCGTGACCATGCCGGAGGGCGGCTCGTCGTACCCGGTCCGCCTCGTCGTCGGCCCCGACGACGGCAGCGCCGCTCCCGGCGCCCCGGGTTCGGCGATCTACTAGGGTCACTAACGTACCTTCGCGCTCGGCGTGAACGGAAAACCGCAGAGTTCGCAGTCCATGGTCTGCGGGGCCGGCTGATCGACCGGCTGCTGCGCGCTCTGGGCGGCAATCCGCGGCGGCCCGACTCCTGCCTCGAGTTCCGCGACCAGGCGAGCGGCTTCGTCGTCGGAGAGTTCGCCGCCGACGGATCCGAACGAAACCGGATAGTACCAGCCGTCGACGAGCCGGGCCAGCCGCTCTTCGCCGCGCCGCGCCACTTCGGCGGCCAGCTCTCGCGGGGTGAGTCGCGAGCCGTTTGCGGGAAGCAGCCCACGCGCTTTCGCGGCCTGTAGCGCGCGTCGCCAAAGTGCTTCGGTCAGAGCGGTCACGTGCGCGCTCCACGGCGGCGCCGAGCCAGGTAGCGCACGAGCAGCACGGCCGCGAGTCCGAGTACGGCGAGGGCGTCGACGGCGAACGCCCAGGGTGCGAGCAACGCCCACAGCGGCAGGCGTTCGACGCCCGCGGCGGCGCCGCTCGACGCCGCCGGCGCGGACCGCTGCGTCGCCGCGACCGTCATCGGCGTTTGCGCCGTCGCTGGTCGCGCCTGCAGGCTGCGCCCCGCGGGGCGCGGCGCCGTCACGAACGCGAAGGTGAATGCCAGCAACAGCGCTCCCGCGAGCGCGGCCAGCGCCACCGCGATCAGCCAGAGCGACGAGCGGAGCTCGGGATTATTCGATCCGGCAGATGATGGCATGGTGATGCGAACGATCGAGCAGCGGGACGATGCTCTGCGGAAGCGACAGGACCCCGCCTGGGCGCGCCAACAGTTCGGCTCGCCGGATCCGCACCGCCACGATACAACCGCCGAGGTACGCGATGGCGATCGCTGCGATCTCGACGGGCACGCGCTGCGCGAGGGCGGGCGCGTCAAAGGCGAAGGTCGACGCGCACACGACGAGCAGCAGCGCGAAGACCGACCAGGTCGCCACCTGCGGACGAACGCGCCACACGCGCTCGATCGCTCGGACCGCGACGACGCTTGCGCACGCGGCCAGGATGCCCGCCGCGGGAGCCGCGAAGATCGGCTGCGCCGGCACGCGCGCGGCGAAAAGCACGCCGACAGCCAGCACGAGGAGCACGCTCCGGCCACGACCGCGGGCCACCCAGAGGGTCGCTCCGGTCAACAGCGCGAGGCCCAGAACCGCGGGGTCGACGCGAGTCCAAGCCGCCGGGATCGCAATCAGGGCCGTCCCGATCAGCCCGCCGCGCCAGGTCGCACCCTCGGCGCGCGGCCACCACGGCAGCGCACGCGCTCCCGCGACCGCGAGAACGGCGAGCGCCCACAGCGCCGGCCAGTGGCCGCGCCCATCGAGTGTGCCGCCGGCGGTCGCTGCGATGTAGGCCGCGAGCGCAACGCTCGCCGTCGCGATCTGCAGCATCCGGTCGGCTCTCAGCACCTCCAAGCGCGCCCGCGCTTGAGCCTCCTCCGTGTATCTGGCAATTTGCGCCTCGGCCCGCAGCAGGCGCGGTTCTTTGTCGTAGAACCCCGGATCGACCCGGCGCAGCCAGTCGATCATTGCGAGACGACTTCGCGCGTGAACACCGGGACGTGGTCCGGCCCCAGCGTCACCATCGGGAGGCGTTGCTGCTCGACCGCTTCGCGCGGCCGCAAGCTGACGAAGATGACCGCTCCTCCATGACGTCGCACCTCGCCGAGAACGATGCGCGCCCGCGTCGCGCGGTCTCCTTTGAGGTCGAGGAGCGCGAGTTCCCGATCGAGGCGATCGAGATCGGCGTCGCGCGGACGCAGCCGCAAGCTCGCAATGTCGTGCGGCCCACGCTGGCAGACGAAATGGACCCGGAGCCGTCGCGCGGCAAACGCCCGGCACAGGGCGGAGGCGAAGCAGACGGCCTTCTCCAACCGGTAGCGGTGCAGTGCGTCATCGCCGTCGAGCGGCGGTGCGGTGTCGAGCAGCACCGCCAGATCGTCGCGGCTGGGATCTTGGAATTCCCGGACGTAGAACTCATCCGGGTCGGGCATGCGCAACGAGAGGACGCGATGGATGAGCTTTGGCGAGTCGCCGATGCGGTACTCGCGCGCGCCGACGTACTCTTCGCTCGCGACGGGAATCTTCTGGAATCGGCCCGCGGCGCCGTGCCGGCCGGCGAGCAGCGCGTCGACGAACGGTTGCAGGTGATAGACCGCCGGCAGCACGGCAACCTCGTACCTGCGCTCGAAGACCGCGGTCACGCGAAGCGCGCTGCCGGGCAGCTCGACCGCGGCGCGAAACGGTCCCACCCACAGCGGCCCCCGCCGTTTCGGCATCACGTCCCAGTGCGAAGTCGCGACGTGACCGCCCTCCAGGAAAGGGATTTCGGCCCACGGGCCGGAGTCGACCGCGGCATCGCCGCTCGAGAATCCCGCGTTCGTCAACACGCCGATCGCGGGAAACCCGCGGCCGACGTGTGCCAGCGTATGCGCCAACCGAAAGCTCCCCAGCGCGCGAGGTCGCGACGGCAACTCAACGCTCGCCGTTCGCAGCGCGCGCGCCGTCGTATACGAGAGCGCCGTTGCGATCCCGATCCACAGCAGCGGAAAGGCCGCCACGAACACGACCAGCACGCGGAGACCCGGATGCGTCGCGCCGGCGATCACGGCGGCCGCCAGCGACGCGCCGAGAACGGCGATACCTGCCGGCGGCGCGGCCGTCAGCTCGAGACGGGGAGGCCGCTCCATCGCTCTTTCGTTCATCCGGGAAACTCGATGAGGTCGACGAGCCGCTTCACGATCCGCGTCTTCCATTCGGTCATGCTGATCAGCGACTCGGGCATGACCTTGGGAATCAGCCGGTGCGGCAGCGCATGAACGAAGAGCCCTTTGACGTCGTCGGGAGTCACGTATGCGCGCCCCTGCACGACCGCGTAGGCGCGAGCAAGTTGCATCAGGTGGAGCGCGGCACGCGGGCTCGCGCCCAGGGCGAGCTCGTCGTACATGCGGCTTTGCCTCACCGCCGCGATGATGTAGCGCAGCAGCCGCTCGTCGACGACGACCCGAGCCACGAGCGCGATCAGCTCGCGCACGCGCTCGATCGCGAGCACCGCCGTCAGAGCGGTCATCGGATCCTCGACCATCCGGTCGCGCAGGATCTCGAGTTCTTCGTCTTGCGCGGGATAGCTCGGCGAAAGCATGAGCCCGAAGCGGTCGAGCTGCGCCTCGGGCAGGTCGTTCACGCCGGTATGTTCGATGGGATTTTGCGTGGCAATCACGATGAAGGGATCCGGTAACGGATAGGTGTGGCCGTCGACCGTGACTTGCGCCTCGCCCATCGCTTCCAACAAGGCACTTTGCGTGCGCGGCATCGCGCGATTGAGTTCGTCCGCGAGCACGATGTTGGCGAACACGGCACCTGGGACGAACCGTTCCTTGCGCGGGTCGACGTAGCCGGTGATGTCGACCGGGAGCAGGTCCGGCGTGCATTGGATGCGCTTGAACTCACAGGAGATCGAGCGCGCCAGCGCCCGCGCGAGCATCGTCTTGCCGAGACCCGGACGATCTTCGATGAGCACGTGGCTACGCGAGAGCAGCGCCGCAACCACCAGGCGGATGACGCCCCCTTTACCGACCACGACGCGCTCGATGTTGGCCACGAGACGTTCGATGTCGGCGTGTGCGGCGACGAATGCGCCCTCGCTCGTCACCTCGCAGCTCCGTGCGACCCGCGAGCGGCGGCGCGCGTGGGAGCTAAGCTGGCGAACACGATCGGCGCGAGCCGCCGAGCCGCTAGCGCGACGATGAACGCGGCGGCAAGTACCGCCGCCGCCGCAAAGATCGGCCACGCCGAGACCCGAGCGACGACCAGCCGTTCGCCGACGCCTCCGAGGAGCGCGGCGATTCCGGCGTCGCGCGGTTGGAAAATGTACAGCACCAGGAGGAGGCCGAGCCAACGCGCTCCGCCGCCGACGATCCGCGACGGTTGGGCCC
>JBOHTX010000120.1:0-6359 GCA_050733855.1 Vulcanimicrobiaceae bacterium | reverse complement strand
GCTCGCGGCCCAAGCGGATGCCGACCTGCTGCTGCTTGCGCGCGACGTGCCGGTTGAGCTATCCCGCGATGCGCCGCTGCCTATCCTCGGGCTTCCCGCAACGAGCGCGGCGCCGCTGCGCTGCGCGGTGCGCGAGGGCCTGGCACTGACCGTAGCCGGCGATGCATTCCGCGATCCGCGGGCCCTGGTCGCGGCGCGGTTGCGAGGCTACGACTTCGTCGTCTGGCACGCGCGAGAGGACGGCGAGTGGACCGAACGTTTCGCGCGTACCCGCGCGCTCGAACTTCGCGTCTACGTCGTCGCGTTCGCCGGCGGGCGGGCGTTCGCGGTCGATCCCGAGGGCACCGTCATCGCCGGCACCTTCGAGCGCTACCGGCTGGCGGCGTTCGTCTACGAGCGTGCACGCACGCACGCGACCGCGGTCGCACCGGGTAGCGACATCCTCGAGGGCCTGCGCAACGCGGACGCGATTCGCGCGCGCGCCACGCCGCGCGCGTAGAGAATCGACGCTGGGGGCAGGACTCGCGCGCTTGCGCTGCGGACCTGCTGAGGATATGTCCGACGATCTCGACGAATACCGCGCAGCCGCGGCGCGTGCGCTCGATACCGCAAGCGCGCGCGGGGCGGCCTACGCCGACGTGCGATTCGAACGCGACCGGGCCGAACGGATCGAGGTCCGCAACGGCGCCCTCGCGACGCTGGCCGACGACGCGAGCACCGGCTTCGGGATCCGAGCGCTCGTCGGCGACGCATGGGGTTTTGCGGCAAGCGCCGACACAAGCGACGCCGGGATCGACCGCACGGCGGCGCTCGCCGTCGAGATTGCGAAGGCCTCGGCGGCCGTTGCGCGCCGTCCGGTCGGCCAGGCAGCGAGCGACCGTTACGTCGATTCGTATCGCACGCCGCTCGCTCGCGATCCGGCAAGCGTTCCGCTCGGCGAGCGGGTCGCGCTCTTGCTCGAAGCCGAGCGCCTCGTCCGCGCGGCGCCGCGCGTGCGCGTCGGCAGCGCCTGGATCGATCTCTGGCGGACCTCGAAGCTCTTCTCCAGCACGAGCGGTTCGCAGATCGCGCAGACGATCTACCAGAGCGGAAGCGGCCTCTCGGCACTCGCCGTCGGCGAAGGCGACGTGCAAACGCGGACCTTTCCCGGCGATATCGGGCTCTACCAAACCGGCGGCTGGGAGATCGTCGAGCGGGCCGACCTGCTCGCGAATGCGCAGCGGATCGGCGAGGAAGCCGATGCCTTGCTCGATGCGCCGCAGTGCCCGGCCGGGACGTTCGATCTGATCCTGGGCAGCTCGCAGGTCTCGCTGCAGATCCACGAATCGTGCGGCCACGCGGCCGAACTCGACCGGATCATGGGCTGGGAGGCAAACTTCTCGGGGACGAGTTTTCTCGATCCCTCGCTGCTCGGCACGCTGCGCTACGGCTCGGAGCTGGTCACGATCGAGATCGACAACGCGCTGCCGCTGGGCCTCGCAACCGTCGGCTACGACGACGAGGGCGCGAGGAGCGTCCGCGCGCCGGTCATCGAGCGCGGCATCCTGGCGGGGTTCGAGAGCTCGCGCGATACCGCGCGCACGATCGGGCGCCCGACCAGCGCCTGCGTGCGCGCCGCAAGCTGGGGAGACGTCCCGATGATCCGCATGTGCAACCTCTCGCTGCGCCCCGGAACGCACCCCTTCGCGGCGCTCTTCGAGGACGTTCGCGACGGCATCTACATGGAATCGAATCGCTCGTGGTCGATCGACGACCACCGCCTCAACTTCCAATTCGGCTGCGAGATCGGTTGGGAAATCAAGGCCGGCAAGCGCGGGCGGATGCTCAAAAACCCGACTTACGCGGGCGTCACGCCGGAGTTCTGGAACTCCTGCGACGCGATCGGCGACGAGCGCTCGTGGTTCGCTTGGGGGACACCGAACTGCGGTAAAGGCGAACCGATGCAGACCGGTCGCACGACCCAAGCTGCCGCCCCCGCGCGCTTCCGCAAGGTGCAGGTCGGAGCCGGTTACGGTGGATAGCGCAGCGCGCGAGGCCCTGGCCGGACGGGTGCTGACGCTCGCCGGAGACGTTCCGACCGAAGCGATCGTGTGGTCGCAGGAATTGGCGCTGACACGCTTCACCCGCAACGCGATCCATCAGAATCTCGCGCAAGCCGATACCGTCGTGCGCATCCGGCGGCTGGTCGACGGCCGTTCCGGCGTCGCCCAGACCAACGGACTCGGCGACGACGACCTGCGGGCCGCGCTCGAGCGCGCGGGCGAACTCGCGAGCCTCGCCCCGCCCGATCCGGACGCGATCCCGCTTGCGCACCATCCGCGGCCGCCCGACCAGCCGTCGGCGTACGTCCCGGCGACGGCCGTAGCGTCACCGCAGTTTCGGGCAGCGGCGGCCGCTACGATCTTCGAAGTCGCCGAGCGCGCGGACCTCTGGGCGGCCGGCTACGTGCAGACCGCTGCCCATGGCCTCACGGTCGCGAATTCGGCAGGAACGTGCGCGTCGTTCGATGCGAGCGACGGTGCGATCAACGTCAAAGCCAACGGGCCCGACGCGAGCGGCTTCGCCGAGCAGATCGTGGGCGACGTCGGCAAGCTCGACGCAGCCGCCGTGGCGAGCGTCGCCGCCGAGAAGGCGGCGCACGGCGCGCATCCGCGCGCCGTCGAGCCGGGCGCCTGGACGGTGATCCTCGAGCCCGCCGCATTCGGGGAACTGCTCGTGTATCTCGCGGACCACTTCTCCGCACGCGCCTACGACGAAGGCTCGTCGTTCCTGTGCGGACGCCTCGGCGAGCGCTGCGCAAGCGAGGCGTTCACGCTCCGCGACGACGTCGCAGAGCCGCGCCATCCCGGAGCGCCTTTCGACTTCGAAGGATATCCGACGCAGCGCACCTCGTTGATCGAGCGCGGGATCGCCGCCCAGGTCGTAACCGACGAGCGCTACGCCCGCAAGCTCGGACTTCCGAATACCGGCCACGGCCTGCCGGCCCCGAATGCGTACGGCCCGCAGGCCCGGCATCTCGTGGTGGAACCCGGAAGACGGCCATTCACGGAACTGATCGCGCAGACCGAGCGCGGCTTACTCGTCAGCCGCTTCTGGTACATCCGGCCGGTCGACCAGCGCAAGACGATCGTCACCGGAATGACGCGCGACGGAACCTTCTTGATCGAAAACGGCCGGCTGGTCGGGGGCGTGCACAACCTGCGCTTCAATCAAAGCATCATCGAAGCGCTCGAACGGTCCGAGTTCAGCAACGATCTGCGACGGACCGGCGGCTACTCCTACGACTGCGTCGTCCCCGCCGCCCGCATCGAAGGCTTCTCCTTCACGAGCGCGACGGACTTTTAGGCGGAGCCGAGGCCTCGCACGGTGCGGAGCGTGCGCTGGTTGGCGGCCGGCCGAATCAGGGTGAGCATGGCATCGACGACGATGCCGTCCCACTGCGAGCCGGCGCCGCGCTCGAGTTCTTCGACCGCGCGCGAGGTCGAGAGCGCTTCGCGGTAGGGTCGCTTGCTGATCATCGCGTGGAAGCAATCCGCGACCGAGACGATCCGCGCCAGGATCGGGATGCCGTTCCCCGAGAGTTTATCCGGGTAGCCGAAGCCGTCGTAGCGCTCGTGGTGCGCGCGCACGACCGGAGCCAGGTGCGCGAGCGAGGGGATCTTTTCGAGCATCTTTGCGCCGACGCGCGGATGGATGCGCAGCTGCTCCCACTCCTCCTCGTCGAGCGGCCCGGTCTTCTGCAGGATCTCGGTCGGCGTCGCGACCTTGCCGATATCGTGCAGGGTGCCGGCCAGAATCGCGAGCTGCCGCTGTTCTTCGGTCATCCGAAGTTCGCGCGCGAGCCGCCCGGACCAGATTCCGACCGCCTTCGAATGCTCGACGGTCGCCGGGTCGCGGGCTTCCAGCGCCGCGAGAAACGAGTTGATCACCTCATCCCGGTCGACCAGCTTGGAGGGATCGACGTGCCCGCTCGCGGCCCGGCGCAGATGGCGGAAGCGGCGCTCCAGCTCGTTGGCGCGCAGCGCCAAATACGTGCCGGTCCCCTCGCTGTGGCCGCACTCGGCCGCGTACATCGAGGCGATCGTGGCGCACGTCAACACGACCAAGCGCGCATATTCGTGGGCGGCGTCGCCGGTCGAGTGGGAATCGACCCACAACTCGACGATGTCGCGATCCGCGTACTCGAACTCCTGGAGAAGCCGGTCGATGAAACGCACGGTAAACGTCCGCATCCCGAGCGAGCGAGGCTGCGGGACCGCGAGCGATCGAACGACCGCCTCCACGATCTCATCGCGCCTCGATTGAACGAAGAGCGACAGTTGGCGACCGGCGTCTTTGGAGAGAGGGGTTCCGTTCACGATAGTGCACTTCCGTGTCAAGCGGGCTCGGTCGAGCCTAGTGAAGAGATCGTCCAGATCGGCGGGAGATTTCGATTCAGTAACCACAGCGCCCTCCGTTGGCGAACGACCGGGCCGGGAAAATGCCCGCCCCGAGATCGGCGTGGAAGGGGGGCGCTAGAACAACCCGGCGAGAGATTCCATCGCGTGGGAGCCCGTCGAGCCATGGGTGAAAGCGGCGCCGGACGATACATTGCAGGCCGACAGAGCGACGAGCGACCCGCCAAGGACCATGAGAGCGAAGAGTCGACGCACGCGAGAGCCTCCTGCTGAAAGGCGAACTATTGCTCGCAGAATACAGGGAACGCTTCCGTGTGGTCTCTCCCTAAAAACTAGGGAGACAGGTACCGATTTTCGAGGAGCCCGCCGACTAGGCCTAGGCCAGGCCGTGAGCCCGAGCCATCTGGATCGCCTCCCGGCGCCCCGGACACCCCAGCTTCCGAACGATCGCTTTGACGTGGGAATCGATCGTAAAGTGGCTGCGGCCTAGCTGTTGTGCTAAGCTCCGGCTGGTCGCTCCTTCCGCGATCCCTCTCAAGACCTCGATTTCCGCCGGAGTTAGGGCGCCGAAAACGGGGGCGACCGCCGGGGTCGATCGGATCGGGAGCGCCTCGAGGAGCCTGGCGTAGCCGCCGTAACCTGCCCGGGATAGCTTGGCAAAGGCCGAGCGGACCTCCGAATCGGCCGCCCCGGTCTCGGCATGCAGGTGGAGCGCTCGCAGCGCCACGACGAGGGCCTTGATGCCGGGATGTGTCTGGCGCTGGCCCTCGAGTTCGCGGATTTCGCGGAGCGCGCTCTGATTTCGCCCGAGGCTCAGCAGCCCCACCGCGAGCCATGCGCGGGCCTTTGTGTACACGAGACGGTCTCGGCCGTAGCGCTCCGGTCCGACTTTTTCAAGGGCAGCCGATGCAGACGCGAGCGCGGCCTCGGCCTCCGCGCGCCGACCTCCGGCGGTCCAGAATACAAATTCGAAGCCGCGCAGGAACCCAAGGCGCGCCGGCTGTTGAATTGACGCCGAAAGCGCTTCGACGGTCGTTGCCGCTTGCGAAAAATCCCGGTTCCAGGCGAGCTGGAACGCGACGGCCGAAGCCAGCACTTCGTCAGAGCTAACGCGCCGCGGGTTCGCGCGAATCTCGCGTTCTAGCTCCTCGAGGCGCCGTTCGTCGCCCTGTTCGACAGAGAATTCATACCCGTTAACGAGCGCGAAGCGAAGGGCCGGATGGTCCGCCGCTCGCTCCGCCTCGCGCGCGACGAGAGCGAGAGTCCACTTTGCGAGTGCGACATCTCCGAGTCGGTAGGCAATTAGATACAATTCCGTTGCGAAGCGCGCCGTGAGGCCCGGGAGCCCGAGCTTTTCGGCGAGGCGAACGGCCTCGAGAGCAAGGGTTCGCGCTTCTTCGCTGCGACCGCAGTGAAATGCGACAGTGGCCGCGAGCCGTAGGACGAGCGCCTTGTCCACGGATTCGCCACAACGTTCGATGGCGCGCAAGGCTTTCGTCGCAAGTTCGTCAGCCTCGGGGAGTCGTTCGTCGAGAGCCACGAAGAACGCTCGGGCACCGAGCGTTCGCGCCCGGCGGGCCGGATCGGAAATCCGGTCCGCGCTCTTGGGACCCATCACCGCCAGCGCGGCCTTAAACCCGCTGCTGTGATACGCTACGTACGCGTGCCGATAGGCGAGTTCGGCGGCGAGTTCGGGGTCGTTGGTCGCTTGCGCGCGGGCGGCGCCGAGCGATGCGTGGGCGCCTTCGGCGTCGTCGCGGAAGCCGCGGATCAGGCCTTCGACCGCGAGCACCAGCGGATCGTGCGCGCGGCGTTCGGCGTCGACGACCGCGAGCGCTCGTTCCAGTTCCGCGACGTGGCCGGCGTCGTAGAGCGCGAGGCCTTCGGCATCGATCAGGCGCGCGACGTCGTCCGGGCTCTTGGCCTCGACGTATAACGCGAGCGCCTCCAGCGTCCGACTGC
>JBOHTX010000119.1:0-6361 GCA_050733855.1 Vulcanimicrobiaceae bacterium | reverse complement strand
CCCATCTGACGCACGACCCGATCGGCGACGACGCGCGCGGCGTCGGCGATCAGCGCATAGGATGAGGCGAGCGAGGGCATCCGCTCGAGCATCGCGTCGCGCGCGCAGGCGCCGACCGCAAGCGCCCCGTCGCGGTCGCGCACGTAGGACAACTCGCCGATCGGATTGATATCCACGAGCGCCGAGGGCCGCGCAAGGCGGTAACGCATTGCCGGGATGAGGCTCTGCCCGCCGGCGAGCACCCGTCCGTCGCCGCCGAAGCCGGCGAGCAGCGCCAGCGCTTCATCGACCGAGGCGGCACGGCGGTATTCGAAGGGAGCTGGAAACATCGCGTCTCCTCGCAGGACATCGCACGGACTTCCGTACCGGGACCGAGGGGTTGACGAACAATCTCGTGTTCCCCTGCGCAAAAAACGAGTGCCGGTGCGGCACGGATGCCGCCGGCAAAGGAACCGTGCCCACGCCCGGGCCCGCTGCGGACCTACGGAATCTCCACCCGTTCGTAGAGCAAGTCGCAATCGACACGAAGGGCGATCGAGAGAAGTTCGAGCGTCCCCGCGGCGCCCGGCGGCAGGAGGTTCCAGAGGCCTTGGTCTCGCCGCATGATTTGGGTCCAGCGCTTGCGCGAATCGATCATGAGGTATTCCTCGAGCGTTTCGATCGTCGTGTACTCGCGCATCTTCGAGCCGAGGTCCTCGCGCGCCGTCGATTCCGAGAGCACCTCGACGATGAGCTTTGGATAGCGCATGACCAATGCATCGTTGCGGTCGCGCTCGTCGCAGGTCACGAAGATATCGGCGTAGCGGATGCCGGTGATGGTTTCGATACGCATGTCGGAGCCGTATGTGCGGCAGGGCCGTGCCGCCGGCACGATGAGTGCCGTCAGCTCGGTGGCAAGCTGCGCGTGCCGACCAGTCCCTCCGGCAAAGCCTTGTGCGGTGCGATCGCCGAAGAGCGGGTAGACGTAGCCGTCTACGAACTCGTGCTTCTCTTCTTGCGCAAGTTCCCAAGCGAGAAACTCGTCTTTGCTGAGCGGTTCGTGCGGCAGCGCACTCATGCGCGGCGGCCCTCCGGCGTCCGGCGCTGCGATCCCGTCATCTCCTTCGCCATGCCCGCATCGTACCACACGTCGGCCGGGCCGTCGGCTTGCGGGCTACGACGCCGTGCGTGTGACGGCTGCGGCGAGTTCGAGCGGCAGGCCCCACAAGGCGATGAAGCCCGCGGCAGCGTCGTGCCGGAAGCGGTCGCCCGCGCCGTAGGTCGCGAGCCGCTCGTCGTAGAGTGCGTAGGGGGAGCGGGTCCCTTCGACGACCGCGCTGCCGCGCTGCAAGCGCATGCGCACGCGGCCGCTCATCGGCGTGGCCAGGCTTGCATTGAACGCGTCGAGCGCGCGCCGCAGCGGCGAGGGCCACAGCCCGTCGTAGACGAGTTCCGCATACGTTCGGTCGAGCCCGGCTTTGAGGCGCAACACCTCGCGCGGCAGGACGAGCCGTTCGAGCGCTTGGTGCGCCGCGATCAGCACGAGCGAACCCGGGCACTCGTAGACTTCGCGCGATTTGACGCCGACCACCCGATCTTCGACGAGGTCGATGCGCCCGACGCCGTGCGCGCCCGCCACGCGATTGAGCGCGGCGACCAGCGCCGCGCCCTGCAGTCCGGCGAACGACGGTCTGCCGGCTACGAACTCGAGCTCGATGCGTTCCGGCTCCGCCGGCTGCTGCGCCGGGCCGGCGGTCCAGGCGTAGGCGTCTTCGGGCGGCGCATTCCAGGGATCTTCGAGGACGCCGGCTTCGATCGAACGGCCCCACAGGTTCGCGTCGATCGAGTACGGCCGTTCGACCGTGTGCGCGACCGGAACGTCGTGTTCGCGCGCGAAGGCGATCGCGTCGGGACGCGAGAGCGGCGCGTCGCGTAGCGGCGCGAGTACCTGCAGGCGCGGATCGAGCGCGCGGACGGCCAACTCGATGCGCACTTGATCGTTGCCTTTGCCGGTGCAACCGTGCGCGACGGCGTCGGCGCCGAAGCGGTGCGCGGTCTCGACCAGGAGCGCGCCGATCAGCGGACGCGAAAGCGCGGCCGAGAGCGGATAGACGCCCTCGTACAGCGCGTTCGCGCGCAGCGCCCCCAGCGCGAACTCTTCGATGAAGCGCTCCTTGGCATCGAGCAGCACCGCCTCGGCGGCGCCGAGCGCCAGGGCCTTCGCGCGGACCGCTTCGAGCGCGGCCGCCGCGCCTTCGCCCGCGGTCGCGTCGCTTTCGCCGAGATCGAGGGTCAGCGCGATCACACGCTTGCCGGCCAGCGTGTAACGGCGCAAGAGCACCGAGGTATCGAGCCCGCCGGAGTAGGCGAGCACGATCGTCTGGGCGCTCACAGCGGATCCTCCGAGCGCATGTCTTCGAAGCGTTGCACGACGACCGGCGTGTGGGCGGGATCGTCGAGCACCACGAGCACCGTATCGTCGCCGCCGAGCGTGCCGAGCACCTCGCTCCAAGCCGCTTCGTCGAGCGCCGAAGCGACCAGCATCGCGCTGCCGGGCGGCGTGCGCAAGACGATCTGATTCACGCTCCCGCGCACGTCGCGCACGAGTTCGGCGATCACGCGATGGAGCCGGCTCGCGTAACTCTTGCCGAAACCCGGCTCGACGTACTTGAACTGCGTCTGCGCTCCACCGTTTTTCAGCGGCACCTTCACGAGACCGAGTTCTTTGATATCGCGCGAGATCGTGCCCTGGGTCGCCTCGTAGCCCTGGCCCTCGAGCAGCGCGGCCAGTTCTTCTTGCGAATGGATCGGCCGGGTCGCGATGAGCGAGAGGATCGCGCGGTGACGAGTCGATTTGATGTGATGCATGCAGCTATACCGGAAGCCCCCGTAAGTCGGTCAGGAGTGCGGCGAGCAGGGCTTTCTGTGCGTGTAAGCGGTTCTCGGCTTGATCGAAGACGACGCTTTGCGGCCCGTCGATCACCTCGGGCGCAACCTCTTGGTCGCGATGGGCCGGCAGGCAGTGCATGAAGATTGCGTGCGGTGCGGCCGCCGCCATCAGCGCCGCGTCGACCCGGTACGGCCGCAATGCGGCCGCATTGCGTTCGGCCAAACGCTCTTCGCCCATCGAAGTCCAGATGTCGGTGTAGACGACGTCGACGTCGCGCACGGCGCGCAGCGGGCTCGTGAAGGCGCGCGCGAGCGCGCCGCGCGATTTGCCCAGTCGCGCAAGTTCGGCGAGAAACGCTTCGCTCGGGCGGTGGCTCGGCGGGGCCCCGAAGGTCAGCGAGACCCCGGACATGACCGCCGCCTGCGCGAGCGAGCGCGCGACGTTGTTGCGCGCGTCGCCGACGTAGGCGAGTCGCAGGCCGGAGAGCGTTCCGAAGCGTTCGCGGATGGTCACGAGGTCGGCGAGGGCCTGGCAAGGGTGCGCGGCTTCGGAGAGGCCGTTGATGACCGGGACGCCGGCCGCCGCCGCGAAGCTCGCCAGCGGCGCGTGCGCGTGGGTGCGGACCACGATCGCGTCGACGTAGCGCGAGAGCGTGCGGGCCGCGTCCTCGGGGCTTTCGCGCGTCCCGATCAGGAACTCGCCGCCGCCGGCGAACAGCGAGCTGCCGCCGAGCTGCGCCATTGCGACCTCGAAGGAGACCCGCGTGCGCAAACTCGGCTTCTCGAAGAGCATCGCGAGCGTCTTGCCGCGCAGGAGCGGAAGCTGGTCGGCCGTTCGGGCGGTCTTGAGGTGGCTTGCGAGCGAGAGGACCGTCCCCAGCTCAAGCGGCGAGAGGTCGGCGACCTCGAGCAGACTCCGCCCACGCAGGGCGATGTCGCCGGCGGAGGCGAGCAGCATACGCATATTTATGCATATGTCGCATAAAAATGCAATACGTGGTCGTCGAGTCGACGACTGCTAGGGGGCTGGGTTCTCCGGAGCCGCGTCGGCCGGCGTGCAGGGCGAGGGCATCACCGCAACCTTCGGCTGGCCGGGCTTGGGGGGCGCCGCCGGATCGTCGGCCGTGGCGCTCGCGTTGCCCGCGCTGCCCGCGGTCGAAGCGCTCGCGCTAGCACAGGCTTGGGCCGGGGCGTAATAGTGTTCCGTGAAACCGAGCGCGATGTTCTTTTTCTCGAGCTTTCCGAAGTACGTGGTCGGGAAGCGCTCGACGATGATGTGCATGTACTGCCAGGCCCTGGTCTGATATTGCGGCAGCCAGACCTTCTCGTAGAAGCGGGCGGCCAAGTAGAACGAACGCGCGAGTTCCGGATCGTGCGGATAGCGATTCGCCCACGCGTGCAGCGCTTCGTCGGCGAACGAGGCCTTGCCGATCAACGCTTGGGCGGTCGTCGCAGGCCCCGCTTCGATCGTGACGTCGTGGAAGGTGTTGTTGATCCCGAGGTAGCTCATCTTCATCCGGCCGAAATATTCGTCGCCGGGTGCCGACGATTTGTAGAGCGCCAGTTGGTGGAGCTGCCACTGCGAGAGCTTGTGCGCGACCGCGTGCTGCGCGGGGTGCGCGGCCGGCTTCTTGGCCGCGGTCGGATGTTGATCGGTGGTGCTCGCGGCGAGCGCGGCGGCGCCGGCGGCGAGGGCGGCGGCGAGCGTACCGGCGAGCGAGACGCGGGCAAAGCGAGAAGTCGACATACCCTCGTTTTCGTGCAAAGATTCGGTGAACTTTAGGGTCGGCTTACCGCGGCGGACGTGCCGCTCCTCCCGTGCGCCCGGCCGCTCAGGTGGCCAGGGGACCGAAGGGAGGACGCCGGCATCCCGCGCGGTTGTCTGGACGGCCACTCGGCGCGCCGCCAAGTCCGTTTCCCGCGCCGTTCACGCTACCTGGCCCGTCCGTTCAAAAGAAGACCGTGCCGAGATCGCGGCGGCCGTCTATCACGCGAGCGATTTCGATGGTGGTCCCATCGGCAGGAACCCTGTAGAAGACGACCAGCGGCTGCAGCGTCAGCGCGCGAATGTCACGGCCAAACTCAGGGCGTCGGCGCCCCGACCACGGAGAGGTCTCCAAGGCCCTGATCGCGTTCAAAAATCCGCCTATTGATCATGTCAGCTCGTTCCACGCCATCCTGCTCCGCAACGTACGAATAGAACGCGTCAAGATCGCTCCGGGCGCGCGGCGAGAAGACGATTCGCGACACCTACTGACTGGTGTCCGAATTCTGCTGCCGGCGAAGTTCGTCGCTGCGATCGTGAAAATGTTCGGCGACCTCTTCGATGGAAATTACCTCACCGCGATCTAGCTCGTCGATGCCTTCTCGAATGTCGGCCTTCAGCTGCTCGAAGAACGGATCCGGCTCGCGCCTCTGCATAGCCGAGATGGTACCACATGATGGGCCCCTTCGGGTACCTCACGGCATCCGCTCGTCGCGAACGAACGCCGGCGCGGCGCGATCCTTGGGCGAGACGAGCGGCTCGCCTGCGAGCGGCCAGGGGATCGCGAGGATCGGGTCGTTCCAGCGGATCGCGCGCTCGCGGGCCGGGTCGTGGAGCGCACCGTGTTTGTAGGAGAAGATCACCTCGTCGCTGCGCGCCAGGAAGCCGTGCGCGAAACCGGCCGGGACGTAGAGCTGGCGGTGGTTTTCGGCCGAGAGTTCGAAGGCTTCCCAGCGGCCGTAGGTGGGCGAGCCCGGGCGCACGTCGACGATCACGTCCCAGATGTCGCCACGCAGCACTTGCACGAGCTTCGACATCGCGGGATCGTAGTGCAGCCCGCGTATCACGTTGCGCCGCGAGAACGAAACGCTGTCCTGCACGAACTCGTCGTGCAGGCCGAGCGCGCGATATTTCGCGGTCGAATAGGTTTCTTTGAAGAAGCCGCGTTCGTCGGGAAAGACGTCGGGAACGAAGAGCGCTGCCTCGGGGAAACCGGTCGGCAGCCGTTCGAGCGCCATCGCTCAGCGCACCGCACGCGCGAGCGAGCGCTGCGCGAAGTAGCCGGCGAGCGCGCTCTGCCAGTCCGCAAGCGGCGCGATCCCGGCCCGTGCCAGCCCTTCGCCCGCGAGCGCCGAGTACGGCGGCCGCCGCACCTTCGAAGGGAACGCGGCTGCGGTCGTGGGTTCGACGCGCGCCTCCGCGAAGCCGGCCAAACGCAGCGCAGCGCAGGCGAACTCGTACCAACTGCATGCGCCGCCGTTTGCGACGTGATACGTCCCCGGCGGCGCACCGTCGACCAGCGCCCGGATTCCGCGCGCCACGTCGACGGTGCACGACGGCGACGTGACGACGTCGGTCACCACCCGGATCGGCGTTCCTTCCTCGGCCTGCGCGAGGATCCGTTCGATGAAGCTGGAGCCCTTGCTGCGGCTGCCGCGCAAGCCGTAGAGCCCGCTCGTGCGCCCGAGTCGACGGTGGCAGTACGAAGTTAGTCGCGTGCAGCACATC
>JBOHTX010000118.1:0-6406 GCA_050733855.1 Vulcanimicrobiaceae bacterium | reverse complement strand
GGGCCGGTCAAGCACGGTTCCGCTGGGAGGCGGGTCCGAAAGGAAGATTGCGCGTTCGACGAGGGCGAGCAGCTCGCGCGCGGTCTGCGGTGCGATCGGCCGGCCGGCGCTTGCGGCCGTTTCGACGACTGCCTCGACGATCGCACCGAGCCCGGACGCGAGCTCCTGCGGGGACCCAATCACCGCCAGGCCCGCCCGGTCGAGCGCGCTCAGGTAGCCGGCGAGCGCGGCCGTCCGCCGGCGGCGCCGGAAGCTGCGGTGCTCGGCAAGCTCCGGTGCCTTCCCGAGCGCCTCGAACCAGGCGCGCAGCAAGCCCGGACGGACGGCTGGGAGGTCGAGCATCGCCTCGAGCCAGGCGCGGACCTGTGCCCGCGCTTCGGCGCGGCCGGCTCCTGGGCGCAGGCTCGGCATCAGCGCTCGCAGCGGCTCGGCGACCCGTTCGAGCGCGGCTTCCAGCAACGCTCGCTTTTCCTTGAAGTGGCGGTAGAACGTGCCGTGGCCGAGCCCGGCCTCGCGCGCGACGGCGCTCGCGGTCACCGCCGCGTACGGCTCCCGCTCGAGGAGCCGTTCGAACGCTGCCAGCAGCCGGTCGCGGCTTTGGCTCGGACGGCGCTTGCGCGGCGGCCGCCCGTCATCCGCAGGCTCGAGGCGCCCGAGGTAGGTCCAGCGCGAACGCATCCGCTGCGTCTGCGGGTCGCGGACGCCTTCGACTCGGTAGCGGTAGGCGCGCCGTCCGACGCGTTTGATCACTTCGTGTGCCATGGTGCAACGGTTCTGGATCGATCTTTGGTATAGTGACTTAGCCGTCATCGCAAAGATACCTGGCGGCTGACGCCTCCCGGAGCATCCGTCATCGCAAGCGTAGCCCTGCCTCGTCTCGGAAGCTCTCCGGCCCCGGCGGCGAGCGCCCCGCGCGCCGACCCGCCGGTTGCGCTCGTCACCGCGACCGTCATGCTCGGGACGATCATGGCGATCATCGACACCTCGATCGTCAACGTCGCCCTGCCGACGATGGCCGGCAACCTGGGCGCGACGACCGACGAGATCTCGTGGGTCGCGACCGGCTACATTCTGGCCAACGTGATCGTCATGCCGCTCAACGGCTGGCTGACCGCGTTTTTGGGCCGCAAGCGCTTTTACGCGATCTCGCTCGTGCTGTTCACCGCCAGTTCCTTCATGTGCGGCACGGCACACGACGTTTGGATGCTCGTGTTTTGGCGGTTGATCCAAGGGATCGGCGGCGGCGCGCTGCAGCCGACGGCCCAAGCGATCCTCTTCGAATCGTATCCACCCGCGCGGCGCGGCTCGGCGATGGCGATCTTCGGAATCGGCGCGATGGTCGGTCCGGCGATCGGCCCGACCCTCGGCGGCGCGATCGTCGACGCCTACAGTTGGCCGCTGATCTTTTACGTCAACGTGCCGATCGGGATCGCCGCGATCGCGATGACGATGCTCTTCATCCGCGACCCGGTCTACATCGCGCGTCCGAAGAGCGGCATCGATTGGCTCGGCCTCGGCTTCATGACCGCCGGGATCGCATCGCTGCAGTACGTCCTGGAACGCGGCCAGCGCGACGACTGGTTCGACTCGCCCTCGATCGTGATCTTGACGATGGTCGCCGTCCTCGGAATCGCGGCCTTCATCGTGCGCGAGTTGCGCGACCCGGAGCCGCTCGTCGACCTGCGCGTCTTTCGCTCGCGCTCGTTCGTCGCCGGCACGGTGATCGGGATCATTAGCGGTTTCGGCCTCTACGGCCTCAACCTCGTGCTTCCGCTTTTCTTCCAGGATGTGCTGAAGTTCGATGCGATGCAGACCGGCCTCGCGCTGATGCCCGGCGCGATCGCGACCGCGATCAGCATGCCGATCGCGGGCCGCCTAACGAGCAAGCTCGATGCGCGGGTCGAGATCGCGCTCGGCCTTGCGATCTTCGCGGCCGGCTCGTGGCTCATGGGTGGACTCGACCAATACGCCGGTTACTGGGATATCTTTTGGCCGCGGGTGCTGCAGGGCTTTGCGCTCGGCTTCCTGTTCGTGCCGCTCACCTTGGCCTCGCTCTCGGAGATCTCGAAGGCCAAGATGTCCAACGCGACCGGCATCTACACGCTCGTCCGGCAGCTCGGCGGCAGCCTCGGGATCGCGCTGCTCGAATTGCTGCAAACGCGCCGCGAGGATTACGCGCAAAGCATCCTTTCATCTTCGATCACGCTCTCGAACCCGGCGGTTGCCGCGATGCTGCGCGCCTCGGCCGATCACACCAAGACGCTGGTCGCCATGCTGGGAACGGTCGTGCAAAACGCGACCGTGCTCTCGTACGACTACGACTTCCGCCTGTGCGCGATCGTCTTCGCGCTTTCGATCCCGACCGTGCTGCTGCTGCGGCCGCCGCGCCGCGCCGCGTCCGCCGAGGCGATACCGCTCGATTAGGCCTGCGGCCCGGCGCTACTCGTCGTTTGGGTTCGCGCTCGACGGTCCGGCGGCGCCGTGGGTCGCGATGTAGGTCACCACGTCCCAGGCGTTGCGGATCCCGATGAAGATCAGCGAAATGACGCCGACGGCCGTCGCGAACAGCGCGGTCGTTGGATGCGAGAAGAACAGCGCTCCGCCTGCGAAGATCGCAACGTAGGCGATGAAGGGGAAGACCGCATAGAAACTCCAGTCTTCGATATCCGCCCGGTAGGTTTGCAGCCGGCGCGCCCGGTACGCGGCGCGCGCCGTAAAGACACAACCCCAGAAGCCGGCGAGGCCGACGAAGGTGCCGGCCCAGCCGGGCGCGGGTCACGGAACGTTGAGAACGGCAGAGACCAAGAGCGCCGACCCGAAATGCAGTACCGTCGGGGTGCTGAAGATGGAGATTCCCTCGAGCGAAGGGCGCGAGCGGTCTTCGCCGGTCACGAGCGTGATGACGACGAACATCAGGCCGGTGAGGGCGGCAGCCGACGAGCCGGTCATCGCGTAGAAGCTCGACCACGGGGCGAAGAGCGACGTCGCCGGTTCAGGCATTACGGCGCGCTCGCCGTTTTCGCGAGCAGGGCGGCGGCCTCGCGGGCGGCGCGTTCGCCGCTGCGAAGTGCACCGTCGACCGTGCCGCTCCGGCCGCCGCTCGCGGTCGCTTCGCCGGCGAAGAAGAGCGTGTCGTCGACGGATGCCGCGAGCACGGCCCGCGCTCCTCCGCCCCCGACCCTGAGGTAACTGTAGGCGCCGCGGGAGAACGGATCGCGCGTCCAAACGTGGACGGTTCCGCCCTCGAATTCGTTGCGTGCCCGCTCCGGCTCACCGAGCAACGTCCCAAACCCGTCGAGCCCCCGTCTCATCAGTTCGCTCGGTGTTGCGTCACTCGACGCGAGCGCTTGCGGACCGCCGGCCCAGGCCACGACCGATTCGCTGCGCACCGGCAGTTGCGTCCAGTAGGCGGCGAACGGCCCGCTCGCACGGCGGAAGAACGCGGCATCGTGGTAGCGACCGTTGCGGATCCGCTCCCAGAAAGGCGTCCGAAAGCGGAGCGTCACGCGAACCGCGTGACCCATCTCGATGCTCGCGAGCGCCTCCCGCTTGGACGCCGGGAGTTCCGGCGCGAAGACCACCTCGCGATCGTCGCCGCGATGCCGTAACACCCCGACCGGCAGCGTCACGATGGCCGCCGAGCCGCGGATCGTCAGCGATTTCCCCAAGGGGCTCTGCGTTTCGACGGCGACCGTGCCGCGGCACCACGCAACGCGCCGAACGAGCGTCGCAAGCCGTACATGGACCCCCGCCGCAAGCGTCTCACCGTAGAGATACTCGAACATTGCGCGGTAGCCGCCGAGCGGCCGCGCGACGAGCGCATCGACGCCCGACCTCCACTCGTCGGCGATCGCCTGGACGCTCGCGACCGCGGGATCGGCCGCCTCGAAACCTTCGACGAATGCGCGCGCGCCGAGCGCCGTGTCGCGCAATTGGGGATCGCTCGCGAAGCGCGCCAAGAACCGCTCGACGCTCTCGTCGCCCGCATGTGGATCGACTCGCTCGAAGATGGAGGCTGCCGAACTGAACTCGTCGCCGGCACGCCGCAGCTCGCCGCCCGCGACACCCACCCAGCTTTCGCCGCCGGCATCGACCGACGCCAGGCCGCCCTCGCGTAGCAACGCCATCGTCGCTTCGGCGGTGCCGTGAATGAACTCGGCGCCGAGTTCGGCCGGGACCGCAGCGCGCACCGTCGGCACCGACCAGGCGCGTCCGCCGACGCGGTCGCGAGCCTCCACAACAATGACGCGCAACCCGCGAGCGGCGAGGCTGCGGGCGGCCGTCAAGCCCGCCGCGCCGGCACCGATCACGACGACGTCTGCGTCCAAGCGCGAGGAGGTTACCATCGAAGTCACACGGGTTCCTTCTTGGGCGACGCCGCTACGAGAGGTCAGACGAAACACTTCCTTGAGCAAACCGGCGCACAAGATATGCAGAACGTCGAAATCCACCAGTCTGAGAATAGATTATGTTGGCGACTGGACTGCGAGGCGTGGGCAAAACGGCGCTGTGCAATCGTTTCGAGCGCGAGCTCGCGGCGCTCATCATGGCGATTCATCGAACGACCCAATTGGCGCTCCCCGTGCTCGTGGCCGGCGCCGGCCTAGCCTCGTTACCGGCGCTGGCCGGCGAAGCGAAGCCGTGTGCGAGCGCCTCCAATGCCGACCTGGTGGCGTTGAAAAGACGCCGATCCCGCTTGCCGTGGAATATGCGGCAAGGGCCGAAGGCCGCGCGCGCCGACGATGGCGTCCGCGAGCGGTACCGCCAGCCTCGCCGATTCGCGGTGCCGCACTACAGTTATATGCGTAACGCTCCCTCCGGGAAGCACTCCTGAAGCGTGCAGCGGGTGCGTGGCGTCCTTGGCCGCCGGCGAGATCCGGGTTCAGTTGTATCCGGCGGCTTCCACATTGCGGACATCCCCGACGTCGATCTCTCCCTCGCCGGCGGGAACCCGACTGAGCGAGCTCGTTTCGGATAGAGGTCACCATCGCAGAACGCGCGAGAGCATGATAGTGACTGCGGTCATTGCCTCCGCGCCTGCGCAACGCCACCATAGGCCATAGGCCTCACCGCTGACCCCGTACACCCGTATCTCGTAACCGGCAAGCCGGACCACTGGGGCCTGCCGTCGATCGGCACGATGCCGACCCGGTCAGCAAGCAGAAGTAGGGGAGAACCATGGCAGTCGCCGCAGCCTACGCAAGCGCCGTCAACGCGCACATCCACCCGGAGCCGGTCGGATTCATCCGTAAGTACGTCTTCTCGCTCGATGCCAAAATCATCGGCATGCAGTACATGATTACGGGGCTGATCTTCTTCCTGATCTCGGGGATGCTGGCGGAACTGATTCGGATCCAGCTCTTGGTCCCCCAAGGGCTGATCCTCTCGAGCCAAGCGTATAACGGTGTCTACTCGGTACACGGCTCCTCGATGGTCTGGATGGTGATCATCCCGGTGTTGACCGGCGGCTTCGGTAACTTCGTGATGCCGCTGATGATCGGCGCGCGCGACGTCGCCTTCCCTTGGCTGAACATGGTGAGTTTTTGGATATTCCCGGTCGCGGGCGTGATCTTGTTCGCGTCGTTCCTCTTCGGCGCACCCGACGCAGGTTGGACCGAATATCCGCCGATCTCGTTGCAGGGACCGCCGGGAACGAACATGTGGTGCCTGGCGATCTGGCTGATTGGGATCAGCTCGACGCTAACCGGTCTCAACTTCCTGGTGACCATCACTCGGTTGCGCGCGCCCGGGATGACCTTCACGCGGATGCCGCTGTTCGTGTGGGGACAGTTCGCGACCGCGATCCTGAACATGGTCGCCACCGCGAATCTTACCGCCGCGACCAGCGCGTTGTTCATCGAGCGCGTCTTTGGAGTTCCCTTCTACGATCCGGCGCACGGAGGGAGCCCGATCCTCTGGCAGCACGTCTTCTGGTTTTACTCGCATCCGGCCGTCTACATCATGATCTTACCGGCCTTCGGCATGGTGTCGGAAGTCTACCCGACCTTCGCGCGCAAGCCGATCTTCGGCTACAAGATGATTGCGTTCTCATCGATGTCGATCGCGTTTCTCGCCTTCATGGTGTGGGCGCACCACATGTTCACGAGCGGCCTCGCGCCCTGGCTGCAGCTTCCCTTCATGCTCATCACGATGGTCATCGCGGTTCCGACCGGCGTGAAGATCTTCTCGTGGATGGCGACCGTATGGGGCGGGAATATCCGCTTCACGCCGGCCATGCTCTTCGCGCTCGGATTCCTCGTGACGTTCAGCCTCGGGGGTATCACCGGCGTCTTTCTGGCGGCGGTCCCGTTCGATCTGCACGCGCACGGCTCGTACTTCATCGTGGCGCACCTCCACTACGTGCTCTTCGGCGGCTCGGTCTTCGGGATATTCTCGGCACTTTATT
>JBOHTX010000117.1:0-6453 GCA_050733855.1 Vulcanimicrobiaceae bacterium | reverse complement strand
CACGCGCTCGAGGCGTGGCACGTTTCGACCTAAACGCCCGAGCGCGCTAGCTGCTCGTACCGCCGCCGCCGAGGCCGAACTTGCCGGCGATTTGCTGCAGGAAGCCGGGCGCCATCGATTCGAGCGCTTGCGGGTTGTGCTGCACGAACGCCGCGCTTGCCGCCTGCAGAATCTGCGGGTTGCCCTTCGCGTAGGAGATCAGTTGCCCGATCGCGCCCGAATCGCCGGAAGCGACCGCCGCGCTCGAGGTGCCGGCCGCCGTGGCCGCCGCCGCGCCGTCGCCGTTGAAGGCGGTGTGGTTGGTGAAGGTCTGCAGCAACTGTTGCCCGAGCGCTCCGAGCGACGAGGAGTCCATCGAGCCGAGGCTCTGCTGCAAGTGGCCGGCGAGCTGGGCCGGGTCCATCGAGGCGACTTGCTGCCCTGCAGCCGCCGCCGGATCCGAGCCGCCCATGAGGCCGCCCGCGAGGTTCTTTAGGTTGTCCAAAAACGACATCTTCGTGCCCTCCGGACTCGCGCCGTTCAACGGGGGAGCGGGCGGCACATTCCAGAACCGCGCCGCTCGTGATCGAATCTTTCCGTGGAACCGGCCGCCCGCTCATCGAGAGCGTCCACGCGCGCGAAATCCTCGACTCGCGCGGAAACCCGACGGTCGCCGTCGCCGTCGCCACCAGCTTCGGGGCGGTCGAAGAAGCGCAGGTGCCCTCGGGCGCGTCGACCGGTGTGCACGAGGCGCTCGAAGCGCGCGACGGCGACGCCGAACGCTACGGTGGTAAAGGAGTTCTGGGCGCCGTGCACGCGGTCAACGCGCTGCTCGGCCCGGCGCTCGAAGGGCTCGATGCCACCGCGCAGCGCGAGCTCGACGAGAAGCTGCTCGAACTCGACGGTACGCCGAACAAGGCGACCTTCGGCGCGAACGCGCTGCTCGGCGTCTCGCTCGCCGTCGCGCGCGCCGCGGCCGCGAGCGTGGGGCTGCCGCTCTTTCGGTACCTCGGCGGTCCGTCGGCGGCGACGCTGCCGGTCCCGATGATGAACGTGATCAACGGCGGCAAACACGCCGAAGGGGCGCTCGCGATCCAAGAATGCATGATCGTACCGCTTGGCTTCACGAGCTTTGCCGAAGCGCTGCGCGCAGGAGCCGAGACGTTCCACGCGCTCGCCGCGGAACTGCGCGCTCGCAAGCTGCCGACGCTCGTCGGCGACGAAGGCGGCTTCGCGCCGCCGCTCGATTCGCTCGACGACGCACTCGCGTTGCTGGTCGCGGCGATCCGCCGCGCCGGCTACGAACCGGGCGCCGAGATCGCGATTGCGCTCGACCCGGCCGCCAGCGAGTTCTTTCGCGACGGCGCGTACTTTCCGGATGCGTCGGGGCGCGCGTTCTCGAGCGGCGAGATGGCGGGGTTCTACGAGGAGGCGTGCGCGCGATTTCCGATCGTCTCGATCGAGGACGGCCTCGCGGAAGACGATTGGGAGGGCTGGGCCGAGCTGACGCGGCGGCTCGGCGCGCGCGTGCAACTCGTCGGCGACGATCTCTTCGTGACGAACGTCGAGCGGCTCGGCCGCGGGATCCGCGAGCACGTCGCCAACGCAATCCTGATCAAAGTCAATCAGATCGGAACGCTGAGCGAGACGCTCGACACCGTCGCGCTCGCGCAAGCGAACGCCTACCGCTGCGTGATCTCGCACCGCTCCGGCGAAACCGTCGACACCACGATCGCCGACCTCGCCGTCGCAACCGGCGCCGGTCAAATCAAGACCGGCTCGCTCGCCCGCAGCGAACGCGTGGAGAAATACAATCGCCTGCTCGCGATCGAGGAAGCCCTCGGCTCGGCGGCCCGCTACGCGGGTACGGGGGCGTTCGCGCAGCTCGCCGGCTGAAAACTCGCCCGCGTCGCGCAGATCGAGAGGTGCAAACCACCCTTGCTGAACCCAAATACTTGGGTTATAATGTCGCGGTGCCGAAGGTGGTCGAGCTTCGGGGATACGCCGTCAAGATCTTTACCGACGATCACGGTCCCCCGCACGTCCACGTCCTAAAGGACGGTATGTTGCTCAAGATTTCGCTAGAACCCGTGCTTTCGTAAGCGCGAAATACGGTCGTCCCAGCGAACACGTGAAGCGCGAGGCGATTGCCGTGGTTCGAGAGCAGATCGAAGCCTGCCGGGCAGTTTGGAGAAGGGTGTATGGCGAAGACGCTGGCCGGTAGCCGCACCGAACGAGTGCGCGCCGCCTATGAAGAAAAGATGCTCTCGCTTCTTTCCGTGAGCTACGATGCGCGGGCCGACGCCGTGCGCCTCTCACTGAGTTCCGGCGCCCGCCTGAGCATCCCAAGACGACAGATTCCGCCCCTGGCAAAAGCGGCTCCGGAACAGCTTGCGGGCGTCTACGCCGGGAACGGTGGAGCGACGATCTCGCAGGACGATCTCGACGTCGACGTATCCGTTCCGGGATTACTTGACCGGCTCTTCGGCCGGACGATTCGCGGCAATCTGGGACGTCGTGCCGGCAGGGTGTCAACCCTTGCGAAGGCGCGCGCCGCTCGCAAGAACGGTCGAAAGGGCGGTCGCCCAAAGAAGCGGACTGCATAGCTTTGCGAACTTGGCGCACTTTGCGCACTGCGGGTTCCGTTGCGAGCGGTAGCCTACCGTGTGCTCAGCTCGCTTGCCGAGGCGGACGATCCCATCCAGGAGACGGTCATCGAACCGCCCGCTCGAAGATTGGCCGAGCCTCTTCGGCACCACGGCCGGCTCATCGAAATCCGCGGCACGAGCTATCGGCCCCGCCGCACGGCCCCGCCGGCACGGCCTCGCCGCTCGAAGCCGGAAGGCCAAGAACCCACCTTAGCCTAA
Organism: Vulcanimicrobiaceae bacterium; assembly: GCA_050733855.1. Taxonomy (GTDB): domain Bacteria; phylum Vulcanimicrobiota; class Vulcanimicrobiia; order Vulcanimicrobiales; family Vulcanimicrobiaceae; genus JBOHTX01. The sequence continues at coordinate 3,607 of JBOHTX010000117.1, read as the reverse complement.
TCCTACGACAAAAGCCACAACGCTGGGGCTGGCACACTTCGAAGTGGCCGCGCCCGGTACACGGTTCCGCTTCGCATAAACATGGCGATCCGGATGACCAGAGCATCGAGGACGCGAACGTTGATAGAGACGGGATTAGCGGAACCGACAATCGGGATTCTGGGGGCGGGTCGGATGGGCATGGCCTTGGCGAGCCGATGGGTCGCTAGTGGCCATCGCGTTTTCCTCGGTTCCCGAAGTTTGCCGCGAGCGCTCGAACTCTCGGCAACGCTTGGGCCTAACGCGCTTGGCGCATCGTACCGGCAAGCGGCGGCCTCAGGTCACGTCATTGTGCTTACGATACCGCCCCATGCGGTGCTCGAGGTCGTTGGCGATCTCGCCGAGCTGTTCGACGATAAGATCGTGCTGGATTGCAGCGCCTCCGCAAGTGCGGTGACCTGGGAAGACCGGCACCTCCAAGCCTCGCTCGCAGAGCAAGTCGCTCATTGTGCCCCTGGTGCGCGGGTGATCAAAGCGCTTGCGACCATGCCCTCCTCGACCATTGCCGGAGGGCACCGGCCAAAGCCCAGGACGCTCTATTGCGGGGACGACGTCTTTGCGAAGAGCACGGTCCGCCGTTTACTCGAAGAGCTTGAACTCGATCCGGTTGATGGCGGAGCGCTAAGCGAAGCTCGCCACTTCGAGTACTTTGCCTCTCGCTCCGTGTGGAACGTTTCGTAAGGGGTAAGACTGCCTACGCGCCGGCGAAAGACGGGGCCCCGTGACGGATGAAACGCTTGGCATCCTGGTAGGAGGCGGTCCGGCCCCCGGCATCAACGGCGTGATTGCTTCGGCGACGATCGAGGCCAAAAACAGCGGCTTGCGGGTCATCGGCTTGTACGACGGATACCGTCACCTTGCGCGGGGCGACATCTCGCACACCGTGGAGCTGACGATCACTGACGTCTCGCGGCTGCACTTCACCGGGGGCTCGCGCCTGCGTACGTCGCGCACCAACCCCGGCCAAGATGCGGAGACGCTCGACCGTTGCATTCGCTCGCTGTTCGAGCTCGGCATCCGCTATTTGATTGCGATCGGCGGCGACGACACGACCTACGGCGCGTCGCGTATCGCGGCGCTGACGGGCGGGCGCCTCGGCGTGGCGACGGTTCCCAAGACGATCGACAACGATTTGCCGTTGCCGGACAACGCTCCGACGTTCGGTTTCGAAACGGCGCGCGCCCTCGGGAGCACGCTCGTCGAGAACCTCATGGAAGATGCTCGCACGGCCTCGCGCTGGTACCTGGTGGTCACGATGGGCCGCAAATCCGGGGCGCTTGCACTCGGTATCTGCAAGGCGGCGGGCGCGACGCTCGCGTTGATTCCTGAAGAATTTCCCGCCGGGGCCATCGATCTGGATTCTCTGGTCGACACGATCGTCGGTGCGATGGTCAAGCGCAACTCGTTCGGTCAGGACCATGGGGTCGCACTGATCGCCGAGGGCATCGCGGAGCGCATCGATGCGGAACAATTCGGCGCGCTGCGGTCCGTCGGTCACGACGCGTACGGTCACGCGCGGCTCGCCGACGTGCCGTTCGGGACGATCCTGCGCGACGCCGTGCGCGCGCGGCTCGCCGAGCTCGAACTCGAGATCACCGTGGTCACAAAGGACATCGGCTACGAGCTGCGCTGCGCCAAGCCCGTCCCCTTCGACGCGGAGTACACCCGTACGCTCGGGTACGGAGCCGTGCGTTATCTGCTAGGCGGCGGGAGCGGTGCGCTGATCGCGCTCTCCGGCGGCCACGTGGTTCCGGTCCGGCTCGAGGAACTGCTCGACCCGGCGACCGGCCGCATCCGCGTACGGCTCGTCGACGTGACGGCCGAATCCTACCACGTCGCGCGCAAGTACATGATCCGGCTCGAAGCCGCCGATCTCGCCGAGCCGCGGCTCTCGCGGCTCAGCGCGCAGACTCGGCTCTCGTCCGAAGCGTTCGCGGCGCGCTTCGAGCGGGTCGTGAATCCCGCATTCGAAGGCGCCGTCAGCTAAAACGGCTCTCGCGCCGTCGCCAAGCCGACCGCTCCGGCACCGATCACGATCTCCTCCGCATCCATGCCCCCGGCTCAGTTTTCCGCGATGGCCTCGACGTCGAGAACGATGTCGACGTGTCGGCCGACCACGATGCCGCCGTCGGGCAGCTCGCCGTTCCAATCGACGCCGAAATCGTAGCGGTCGATGCGCGTGCGCGCCGCGAACCCGGCGCGCGTCTTTGGGCCTTTGTCGACGCCGTCTTCCCACCACGGCGTTTGCCATGTGCCAAGGTGGCGCACGTCGAGCGGCACCGGCCGAGTAACGTCTCTGATCGTGAGATCTCCGATGACCTGGTAGTCGACCGGGCCGATCTGCGTTACCGCGGTGCTTTTGAAACGGATCTCGGGAAATCGCTCGCAACTCAAGAAATCCGGGCCGCGAAGATGATCGTCGCGCGCCGACTCGCCCGTCCAACACGTCGATGCGTCGATGACCGTCTCGACGGCGAGTTGCAGCGGATCCGCCGAGTCGAATTCGAGTTGCCCATGGACGTTCTTGAACGAGCCGCGCACCCAGGTCACCATCATGTGCCGCGCGCGAAACTCCGCCGCGCTATGCCCTGGCTCGAAGATCCACTTCATACGCGCTTCCTCCTCGATAACGGCGGCCCGGTTCTCCCCTCCTCCGTTTGCTCGGGAAGGGCCCTTCACCGCCATGTCGCCGAGACTTCGAGAATTCCGCCCGGCGACACTCCCGGAAACCGTCGCCTCCACAGGGCACTTGGGTCGAGCAGGGAGGTCAAGGCCGGGAAACGTCGATGCCCGCCCGAAGCGTCCATGTTGGGAATCCCAGTCAAGGAGATCGCAAATGCCGAAATACTTACTTCGCGTTTCCTATACCGCCGATGGAGCCAAAGGACTGCTAAAGGACGGCGGATCCGGACGCCGCAAGGCCGTCGAGGACGTGCTGGCAAAAGCCAACGGAAAGTTAGAAGCCTTCTATTTCGCTTTTGGCAATGACGACGCGTTCCTCATCATCGACCTTCCGGACAACGTGACGGCGGCGGCGATATCGCTGACTGTCGCTGCCTCGGGCGGCTTGAAATCGAGTTCGACCGTGCTATTGACGCCCGAAGAGATGGACCAAGCGGCGAAGAAGCACGTCGAGTACCGCCCGCCCGGACGCTAATCGTGGCGCAAAGCAGCGCTTGACCTCAGCCGGGCGGGCGCCTCGGCGTGGCGGCTCGAGGAACTGCTCGACCCGGCGACCGGCCGCATCCGCGTACGGCTCGTCGACGTGACGGCCGAGTCCTACCACGTCGCGCGCAAGTACATGATCCGGCTCGAAGCCGCCGATCTCGCTGAGCCGCGGCTCTCGCGGCTCAGCGCTCAGACTCGGCTCTCGTCCGAAGCGTTCGCGGCCCGCTTCAAGCGGGTCGTGAATCCCGCCTACACGCCGGCGTAAAGCCTCGTCTGGGCGCTCGGCTGAAACCGCGGCGCGCTTGCCCGGCGTTCAACGCTCGTGGCGACACCCGAACCCCTCGGATCGGCGACGCTCGAGGAACTGGCGACAGCCAAAGCCGCCCGCGCGCTCGAAGAA